>UQJV01000020.1 GCA_900541475.1 uncultured Collinsella sp. | reverse complement strand
AGTTTGATAGGCAACTGTCCGCGGGCTTGCGGTGAGACACGCTTGTCTTATGCGTTTCTCGCCTAGATAAACAGGCTCAGGATTAGAACCATGATGAGGCCGACAACGGAGTTGACGAGCTCCAACAGGCCCCATGTCTTATAGGTATCCTTCATCGACAGGCCAAACGACTGCTGGAACAGCAGGTAGCCGCCGTCATACATAGGCGTGATGGTATTGGATGCGCAGGCGCAGACCAGTACTGCAAGCACCGGGTTGATGCCAAACTGCGTAACCATAGGTGCCACGACGCCGGCGGCGGTGATGGCCGAGACGGTACCCTGGCCGGTGAGCAGGCGCAGGACCACCGTGATCACCCAAGCCAAAATCAGCGGCGACACCGGCATGAGGCTCACCATGTCGGCAAGCGTCGCGCCAACGCCAGAAGTAATGATGACCTGCTTCATGATGCCGCCGGCACCGATAACGAGCAGCACGTTCGCGACGCCCTTGATAGCATCGGACATAGAGCTAGAGATCTCTCCGCCATCCATGCCGCGCGTATAACCATACGCAACCATGGCAAGAATCATCGTGATGAGCATAGTGATATCTGCGCTACCGATGCAGCTGGCAAGATCGTATGCAAAGCAACCCTCGCCCACCGTGTTCTTGATAATCGAAGCCCCAATCATGATGATTGCCGGGAACAGCGGCACCAGAATGGAAAGCCAGAACGGCGGAAGCTCGTCCGCGGGCCTGCGCTCCGCCGGCTTCATAACATTGCCAAGCGGCATGTCATCGAGACCGGGGATGAAATGGCACAGCAAAAGACCAGAGCAGATAAGTGTCGGAATCGTGACGATCAGACCAAAGATGTAGACCGGCGGAACCTCGGCACCAAAGGCACTCACCAGCGCCATAGGACCAGGCTGCGGCGGAAAAAGAGAATGGCCCATCGTGGTACCAGAAACAGCCGGGATAATCAGGCGCATATAGGGGATGTCGGCCTCTTTGGCGATGCTGATAACGAGCGGCGTAACGATAAGGAACGCCACCTCGTAGAACATGCTCATACCAAAGATAACGCCGATGATCAGAAGCGCAACAGGCAGCAGCTTAATACCGAGCTTGTCAACGATAGTGTCGGCAATCTGCTGCGAGGCACCCGAATCGGTCATCAGTTTTCCGATGGCTGCGCCAAAGATAATGATCAGCGCAAGCGACTTAAGCGTTCCGCCCAGTCCATCTTCCATGGTGGTGACAAGGTCGCCCACAGAGATGCCGTCGGCAAGGGCGATAAAAATGGCGGAAAGAATAAGCGCAATGATGCTGTTGATTTTAAACTTAACGATCATGGCGACCAGCAGGACTACGCCCACCAGCACCCAAAGGAGTGAAACAACTCCTGCATTCATAGATAAGCTCCTTTTAACTGGCAATGAAGCCAAGTGCTTCTATTCGAAATAGCAGCTTTTACTCGCTTACAGGTTGGCGACAATTGCCTGGGCGATCTCGTCGTACTGAGCCGACTCGAGCGTGACGCGACCGGGGTTCATGGCAAACACGTCGCCAAACTCAAACGGGTCGTCCTTGTACTTGGGGACGATATGCACGTGCAGGTGATGCATGGTGTCGCCGTAGGCACCAAAGTTAATCTTGTCGGGATTGAACGCCTTGTGCAGCGCTGCCGCGACGTGGCGGACATCGGCCATAAAGGCGGCGGCGTCTTCCTCGGACATGCAGGAGATGTCATCGACGTGCTGCTTGGAGGCCACGATTACGCGGCCCTTATGACTCTGCTCCTTAAACAAGATGAGCTTGCTGGCAGGCAGGTCAAGCATGGGGATGCCAAAGGCGTCGACGAGCGTGTTGTCGGTCCCGCACATGCAGTACGAGCAATCGGTATGCTGTTCCATGGTGATCCTTTCAATCTGGACAATGATGGATGCCGCTTTTGCGGCAGGTGTAACCCCTCGTTTACACCACCAGATAATGGACAGATACAACGCATGCGTAGTCGATACGAAATCGGTTTCGTATCGACTACCGCCATGATACAGCCAACGAGTTGTTACGATTAGGTAAACGTTCACTTTTTATTGTTTTTCTCTTTGCAAATAGAATCCCGTGCGTATACTAAGGCTCAAACGAAACCGATTTCGTCGAGCGTGAGCAATAGGATGCTAAGACGCACCCTACCATCTTGGCATCCTATTGCCCACGCAATGTCATTTGCTTTCCTCCCGTCTCTCTGGCCCTTCAGTCCCATTCCGGCACAGCGAGACACTTCCTAGACAACTGACCGTGGGGCCGGCTTTTCTGCTTTAACAGCAGTGCCTCCGATAACCCTCTTTTGCCGGTCCGGGTCAGTTTTTTCACACAACCGAAAGGACGGGTAGCGACATGCGACCGCTCATCATCATGAATGGCGAGAAGATCGATTGGTTCCATACCGTCATCAGGATGCTGATGTGTCTGGCGGGCGTTGCAGTACTGGCACTCGGCATGAGTCTCCAGACGGCATCTGGCCTGGGCGTCGCCGCGCTCACGTGCTTTGCCACAACCCTATCCATGCTCACGGGCAAGACGCTCGGCTTTTGGATCACCGCTACCTATGTCGCCTACATCGTGGCACAATTCACTATCTTGCGACGCGAGTTCCAGCCGCGCATCCTGCTCGAGCTGTGCTTCTCAACGCTCATCGGCGGCTTCACCGACTTCTTCATGGCGGTCAACCCGCTGCATCCCGCAGCACTCCCCATACAGGTTGAGACCATGCTGCTCTCCCTCGCTGTCACTGCATTTGGCGTAAGTCTCGTCGTCAACATGGGCGTTGTCCCCAACGCGCCCGACGGCCTGGTGCAGGTCATTGCCGAAAAGATTAAACGCCGCTTTGGCGACGTAAAAGTCGTGTTCGACTGCTCGCATGTCGCCGTGTCTCTCGTTCTGTCGCTCGCGCTCATGCACAACCTGGGCGGCTTTGGCGTGACCACCGCCATCTCGGCGCTGTTCTTGGGCCATGTCATCAACATCGCTAATAAGCTGTTCGCCCAGCGCTTTGTGCGCGCGGCATTCGGGAAATAGCACCACCGTAAGAACCCGCAAACAGCGCTATACGTTGCTATATCTCACTATACTTTGCTATATCTTGCTATACTTTGCTATATCTTGCTATATCTTGAGCAAAGGTGGCTCACATGCAAACAAACCCTTTTAAGCCCACAGCAGGTAAAACACCTCCCACGATTATCGGCCGCGAAGATGTACTTGAAGAATTCAGTGAAGGCCTCACCAACGGGCCTGGTGCCCCTGGGCGCCTAATGCGCATAGCCGGCGTCCGTGGAACGGGCAAGACGGTCCTCCTTGACGAGTGCTCACGTTTGGCGCAAAGCCGTGGCTGGACGGTCATAAAAGAGGTCACAACCGAGGGACTTTGCCAGCGCATTCTCGAACAGCTGCAGCCCAAATTCCAGGCCAAACACGCCAGATTTGAGCCCACCGTAGCTGGCATATCCATCGGCAGCATAGATATTGAGCGAATCGGCCCATCGCTACGCGACGCCATGAGACAGACAATAACCAAGAATGGAAATGGCCTGCTCATCACTCTCGACGAGGTTCAAGACGCAGAGCTCGATGAGGTCCGAACGCTCTCCATTGCGATTCAGCAGGTTATCGGCGAAGACCTTGATATCGCCTTTGTTTTTGCTGGGCTGCCTTCGATGATTGAAAGCATCATCAACGGAAAGACACTTACGTTTTTGCGCCGTGCCCTCCCCTTTGATCTGAAGGCTGTGGCAGTAACCGAAGTGTCGTACTCCCTCGAGGAAACCATTGAAGCGTCTGGCATGGAGTTGCAGCCAGGTATTGCCGGCCAACTTGCCGAGGCAACGCAAGGCTATCCTTTCATGATCCAACTCGTTGGATACTACGCATGGCAGTTGGCAAGACGTGCACACACAGCGATTATTGGAGAAGAAGAAGCCGAGCGTGGCATTGCAACGGCACGCGAACGCTTCTGCGCCATGGTGATTGAGCCCGCGCTGCAGCGCATTCCGCCCACGTGCATCGCTTATCTGCTGAGCATGGCGTCTTTGGGGCAGACGAGCTCGACCAGCATGGTTGCCGATGCCCTGAACAAAACGCCTCAACAGGTGAGCTCCGTCCGCAGCCGCCTGTTAAGAGAATCGATTATCGAGGCTCCTTCGTACGGCAAGGTCTCATTTGCCATCCCCTACATGCGCGACTACCTCTACGAGCACAAAGCCGAACTGGAAGTTGAACTGTAGAAACGACAACTGCCCTGCAAGATGAAAACCGTTTTCGTACGGATTTAAAGCAGACGTAAACGGTTTTCGTCTTGATTTGCGTCCGAAATTAAGACGTAAATTGCGCTTTCGTACGCTTATTACCAGACGCAAATTGTTTACGTCCGGCTATGCGTCCCCAATCCAGACGAAAAAAGCTCCGAGCTCGTGTGAGCTCGGGGCTCTTTGTGCCGCACATCTATGAGAGGGAATCGATGCGCACGGGCGCTACTCCATGTAGCCGCCCTGGGATGGCGGCAACCTCGTCGTTGCCCGTCTGATGGGTGTGCTCAAGGCATCCGTTCCCCTCTTTATCGACGTAACGGGCAAAAAAGGCTCGTCGAGGAGACCATCCGCACCCACCGTGGCGTGGCCGATGCCATCGCCGCGCGCAACCCCACCGCAGCGCACGACGCGATGTATTTGCACCTGGTGTATAACCGCAACATGATTGCGGAGGGAGCAGAAGCAAAAGGCATTTAGGGCCCGACAATAATCTTTCTTTGGCAAAACGCAGGCGGCGGCTGCCCAACACACAGGGCAGCCGCCGCTTTTTGCAATCGATTGGTGCAAAGGGGTTGACTAGAGCTCGCAGGCAACCTTGTAGCCATCGCCGATGGCATCGCGGATGTTGCCGCACTTCTGGGCATCGCCCAGCACGTGGGTGGCAACACCGGCTGCAGCCAGGTCGTCGGCCAGCTTGGTATTGGGACGATAGCCCATGGCAAGCACCAGCGTATCGGCACCGGTGATGGTGTGGACCTCGCCGTCCTTTTCGTAGCTGATAGTGTCCTCGGTAATCTCGGTCACCTTGGCCTCGGTCAGCACGTGAACGCCCTTGGAGAGCATGCGCGTGATGAGCACCGCGCGACCGGCACCGCCCTCGTTGGCGGCGAGCGTCTTGGTCATCTCGATGACGGTGACATCGCGATTGGCCGGCGACAGGTCGTTGACCAGCGGGGCCAGGTAATCGGCCGTCTCGCAGCCAACGGTGCCGCCGCCCACGATGACGATCTTCTTGCCCGGGAAAGCCTTGCCACCCAGCAGGTCGTCAGCCGTCATAACCTGCTTAAAGCCCTGCATGAAAGCCGGAGCGATGGGCTCGGCGCCATAAGCCAGGACAACCTCGTAGCCCGCGTAGTCACGCTGAATGTCCTCGGCAGTAAGCTCGGTGCCAAATATGCACTTCACGCCCGCCTCGGCCAGACGACGGTACTGATACTTGATCACGCGGGTGAGCTCCTGCTTTGCCGGCGGAACGGCCGCGATGCGCATCTCGCCGCCCGGCTCATCCTGCTTGTCAACGAGCACCACGTTGTGGCCGCGCTTGGCGGCAATGTAGGCTGCCTCCATGCCCGCAGGACCAGCGCCCACAACGAGCACGTTCTTGGCCTCGGCGGCAGGCTCGTAGCCGGCCTCGTCGCGCTCCACGTCCGGGTTGACGGTACAGGAGATGCGCTTGCCGAACATAATGCCGTTCAGGCAGCGCAGGCAGCCGATGCAGGGGCGGATGTCGTCGGCGTTGCCGGAAGCGGCCTTATTGCAGAACTCGGCATCGCACAGATTGGCGCGGCCCATCATGCAGATGTCGGCAGCGCCGTCCTCGATCAGCTCCTCGGCGATCCAGGCCTCGTTGATACGTCCGACGGTGGCGACGGGAATGTTGACGTGCTTTTTGATCTCGCGCGAGCAGGCGGCGTGCGACGCCTGCTGGGTACCGGCGGCGGGAATCGCGGAGCCACGCTTGATGGTGGTGCCGCCCGACACATGAATCATGTCGACGCCGGCCTTCTCCAGACGACGCGAGACATAAATCATATCGTTGAGGGTCAGACCGCCATCGGTGTACTCGTCACCCGAAATACGGACGTCGATGATAAAGTCCTTGCCGCAGCGCTCGCGAATCTCGGCGATGACCTCGAGCAAGAAGCGCATACGGGCGTCGAGCGAGCCGCCGTACTCATCAGTACGCTTGTTATAGAGCGGGGTCAAAAAGCCGCCGAGCATGCCGTGGGCGTGCGCTGCGTGGACCTCGACGCCATCGACACCGGCCTTCTGCATACGCACGGCAGCGTCGCCAAACTGATGCGTGAGCTCGTGAATCTCGTCGACCGTGATGGGGCGCGGTGCCTCGCGGGCGTAAGACGGGCCCACAAAGGACGGAGCGATCAGGCGAGGCGTGCCCGGAATGTTAAAGGCCATGTAGGCGGGGTGGAAGAGCTGCGGCATGATCTTGCAGCCATACTCGTGGACGGCCGCGGCGAGCTTTTCCCAGCCGGGGATAAACGTATCGTCGTAGCAGCACATGTCACCCGGCAGATAGGTATAGGTGGGCTCGACCGTCACGACCTCGGTGATGATGAGGCCCACGCCGCCCTTGGCGCGAGCACGGTAATGATCGACCAAGTCGTCGGTCACATAGCCGTGATCGGCCAGGTTGGTAGATACCGGCGGCATAAAGACGCGGTTCTTGACCTCGGTCGTACCGACCTTGATCGGGCTAAAGAGCATCGGGTAGGCGGATGACTCCATACAGGGTTCCTTTCGTTTGAGCCGCTCGGCGGCAGTTGCTAACGTACCTATCGTATCAGTATCCGCCGCATTCGCACTCGCTCGCACTCCCCACCTTCAATCCCGACCCTCACAAAAAAGTTGCGGTGGAATACGGAGTAGATAAGGCCTTTGACAGCCAAAACAGTCCGTATTTCACCGCAACTGATGGGTGGGATGGGTTAGAGGCCCAGGTAGGATGTCATGCCTTCGACGGCGAGTTTGGCACCAGCTACGGCGTGGACCACGGTGAGCGGGCCGTTGACCACGTCGCCGGCGGCAAAGACGCCAGGCACGGTGGTCATGCCATGCTCGTCGACCGAAAGCAGGCCGCGATGGTCGGTCTCCAGACCGCCCGTTGTAAGCACGAGCTTGTCCTTGGGCACCTGAGACGCCGCAATCACAACCGTGTCGGCGGACACGTGGTCGAGCTCTTCCTCGTAGCCCACCACATTGTTGTCCTCGTCAAAGATAGCCGTCTCGAAGACCGGACCGTTATCGTCGATGGCACAGATCGCCTTGCCGCACACAATCTCGGCACCATCGAGCTCGGTCAGCTCGACCTCGTCGTCGATGGCCGAGATATGGCGCGAGCGGGCATACACGGTGACCTTGCGAGCACCCGAGCGCAGGGCCGTGCGGGCAACATCCATGGCCACATTGCCGGCACCGATAACCGCCACGTTCTGCCCGATTGCCACGCTCGTGGGATCGACCAGATAATCGATACCAAACAGCACGTTGCCGCGCGACTCGCCGGGAATACCCAACTTGCGAGCTCGCCAGGTACCGGTACCAACAAAGACCGCATCGTAGCCGTCGCGCAGCAGGTCGTCGATATGCAGCGCGCCGCCGATGGTGGTCGACGGACGCACGCGCACGCCGAGCGAGCACATCACGTGGCGGTACTTTTGCACGAGCGAGCGCGGCAGACGGAACTCGGGGATACCGTACTCCAGCACACTGCCAATCTCGGGGCGCTGCTCAAATACCGTGACGGCACAGCCCAGCTGGGCCATCTTAATGGCCACGGTAATACCAGCGGGACCGGAACCGACCACGGCAATCTGTTTACCGCACGACGGTGCGGGCGTCCACTCCTTACGATCCAAATACGCTGTCGAGATATAGTTCTCGATGCTCGAGAAATGCACGGGTGTGCCCTTGCGGCCCTGGATGCAAGCACCCTCGCACTGGCCCGAATGGTTGCACACCATGGAGCAGACCGCGCTCATGGGATTGTTCTGGAACAGCAGCTCGCCCGCCTCTTGCAGACGGCGCTGCTTAAAGAGGTCGATAACCTGCGGAATGGGCGTCTGCACCGGACAGCCCTTTATTTGACAGAACGCCTTTTTGCAGCCCAGACAGCGATTTGCTTCCTCAACGATGTGGATAGCCACGCAATTCCCCTCTATCGACCTGGACGAAATCGGCTTCTTAAACCAATTTGCCCGAATTTATAACCATAGATACGTCAACAGTGCGGAAAAGGGCACCGAAAAGCATCTCACAAACGCGCAGTAGCAACCCTTCCCTCGCACGGAGCCACTGTGCAGCCCCGTCATCGAGATCAAAAGATTCGCCACCCCTACGAATGGCGAATCTCTCTACAGGCAGACGCCGTCTTTCCAGATACTGATCTCGTGGCAACCGCGGCGCTCGGCACTCGTTAGCTTACCGCTCGCTGTATCCAGTACCAGCTGATATAGGTCTCCGGCGGCCTCATCGAGCGTGCACTCGCCCGTAGCCACCACGCCGGCGTTAAAGTCCATCCAGTTGGCCTTGTGGTCGCACAGACGCTGATTGGTGAACACCTTGAGGGTGGGCGCCGGTGCACCAAACGGCGTGCCGCGTCCAGTCGAGAACAGAATCACGTGGCAGCCAGCAGCCGTCAACGCCGTGGTGGATACCATGTCGTTGCCCGGGCCGCACAGCATGTTCAGGCCATGCTTGGTGACCTGACCGGCATACGGCAGCACGTCGACGATGGGTGCAGAGCCACCCTTTTGCACGCAGCCGCAACTCTTGTCCTCAAGCGTGGTGATGCCACCGTCCTTGTTACCGGGACTCGGGTTCTCGTAGACCACCTCGCCATGGCTAATAAAGTAATCCTTAAAACCGTTAAGCATGTCAGAGGCGGCGTCAAAGACCTGCTCGTTCTCGCAGCGATCGAGCAGGATGCTCTCCGCGCCAAACATCTCGGGCACTTCGGTGAGCACCGACGTGCCGCCACGGGCGACGACCATATCGCTCACGCGACCGATCGTGGGGTTGGCGGTAATGCCCGAAAGACCGTCAGAGCCGCCGCACTTAAGACCAATAACCAGCTCGGAGGCCGGAATGGGCTCACGCTTGGCCTGCTTGGCCAAGTCAGCCAGCTCGGACAGAATCTTGTGGCCCTCGATCTGCTCGTCGGCTACATCCTGGCAGGTGAGAAAACGAACGCGCTCGTGATCGAAGTCACCGAGCTCGTCGAGCACCTGCTGATGCGTGCAGTTCTCGCAACCGAGCGACAAGAACAGCACGCCCGCGGCGTTTGCGTGACGCGACAGCGCCACCAGCAGACGACGGGTCTGGGCATGGTCGGCGCCGGTCTGTGAGCAACCGAACGGATGCGGGAAGTAATAGACGCCCTCCAACGAGCCCTCGACCAGGTCCTGAGCCTGCTCGCACATGGCACGAGCGACTTCGTTGACGCAACCGACGGTGGGAATGATCCAAAGCTCATTGCGCGTGGCGGCACGACCGTCGGCACGGCGGAAGCCCATAAAGGTCTCGGCCTCGACCGGCTCAACGACCGGATGTGTCGGATTGTAGGTGTACTCGACCTCACCCGAGAGGTTGGTCTTCACGTTGTGCGTGTGCAGCCACTGGCCGGGCTGAATGTCCTTCGTCACGTGACCGATGGGAAGACCGTACTTGACGACATCCTCACCGGCTGCAATGGCGCGCACGGCCATCTTGTGGCCCTGCGGGATATCCTCCGCGGCAACGACCTCGCCCACGCCGGGAACCTCGACGGCAGCACCCTTGGCGAGCGGCGACAGCGCAACGATGACGTTGTCGGCCGGATTGATCTGGATAGTGTTCATTACAAAGAGTCCTAACCCTACAGGTTGAGCAGAAGTCGAGTGACGCCCGCCAGTTACCCGGCGGGCGTACAGAAGGATTTAGGCCTGAGCGTTCGCGAACGCCTGCTTGACGCCCTCGGAGCGCACGACGGCGAGAGCGTTGACGACAAACTCCTCCAGGCCGGCGATCTGCGTAAGATCCTCGCCCCACATTTGCTCGTTGGAGAGCACATCGTGCACCAGCTCGGCGTCGTCGGCGCCGGCGTGAGCAGCGTAGAAGTCGAGCACAAAGGCGTCGTCCTGAGCGGTGTACTCGGTGCCGTCGGAGCGACGCAGGTGCAGGCCGTCGCCCTCGCGGGACACGAGCTCCTGCGTGTAGAAGGAGATGAGCGTGGCCAGGCTCGTCGCCAGGCACTTGGGCAGGTTGCCGGTCTCGGCAGCGTAGTCCTTGAGCGTAGGCAGGTCGCGGGCACGCCACTTAGCCGTGGAGTTGAGGCAGATGGAGAGCAGCGCGTGGTCGATAAACGGGTTGTCGAAGCGGTTCTCAACAGCGGCAGCAAAGGCCTTGCAGTCCTCGACATCCAGGTCGGCGGCAAGCGTCGGAATGACCTCGTCGTAGAGCATGGTGTTCATGAAGCCACGAACAGTCTCGTCGTGCATGCAGTCGCGCACGATATCAAAGCCGGCAACCCAGGAACCCGGAACAAAGGCGGTGTGGGCGCCGTTGAGGATGCGGACCTTGCGCTTCTTGTACGGGGTGACGTCGGGGGTCACAAAGACACCCGGCAGACCGGCCTTCACGAAGGGCAGACGCTCCTTGAGCGACTCGTCACCCTGGATGCCCCACATCTGGAAGGGCTCGCGCACGGCCAAGAACGGATCCTCATAGCCCAAGCGCTCGGCCACGGCAGCGGCCTCCTTGGGATCGCGGATGCGACCCGGAACGATGGTGTCGACGAGCGTGGTGCAGACGGTGCAGTCGTTGGCCATCCACTGCGAAAACTCGTCCTCCCAGCCCCAGTCGCTCACGTACTGGTTCATAATGCGCAGCAGCTCCTCGCCGTTATGGTCGATGAGCTCGCAGGCGAGCACGATGACGCCCGGCTTGCCGGCAGCCCAGCGGGCATGGAGCACCTGGGCAAGCTTGGCAGGGAAGCTCGCGGGGGGCATGTCGTCGGCCTTGCAGGACGGATCGTAGGCGATACCGGCCTCGGTGGTGTTGGAGACGATAATCTCCAGGTCGTCGGAAACGGCGACCTCCATCATGGCACGGTAGTCAGCCTCGCGATACGGATTGAGGCAACGGCTGCAGGCGCTGATCACGCGGGAATCGTCAACCGTGTCACCGTTCTCCTTGCCGCGCACCAGTACGGTGTACAGGCCATCCTGGGCATTGATACCATCGGCGAAATCGAAGGCGCCGCTGATGGGCTGCACCATGACGACCTTGCCGTTCCAACCGGTGGCCTCGTTGCCCATATCGAAGAAACGATCGACGAAGGCGCGCAGGAAATTGCCCTCGCCAAACTGCAGGACCTTCTCGGGGGCGTCCTTGGGCAGCACGTAGCCCTCGTAGCCGATCTTCTCGAGCGTCTCGTAGCTGATGTTATTCATAGAGGTTTTCCTCTCAACTCAAGTCCCGGTACGGCATCGCCGCACCGGGTTGCATTCATGATTTTTCAAGCAGCGGGGCTATTTATCGATCGTCTCGATAGTGCTCTCGCCGATCTTGCCGCGCTCCCAGCGACCATTCGACAGGTCGTTGGAAATGGAATTGAACTTCTTCTCGGTAATGTCGTAGAGAGCGAAGATGATCAAGGCTGCCACCAGAAGGGCGCAAGCGGGATAAATCGTCAGAGCGCCCTTGATGCCAAGCAGCGTGGCGGCCGTCTGGGGCTTATTTGCCACATATCCGGTAAGGGCAAGGATGCCGCCAGAAATGATCGCAGCAAGGGATTGCGCAAGCTTACGAGAAAAGTTGAACGCGGCGTAGGTCGTACCCTCCTTGCGGATTCCCGTGTGCCATTCACCGTAATCGATAACATCGGAAACCAGGTTCCAGGTGATACCGTTGGGGATGGCAAGCGCGACGTAGCCGATGGTGACGAAGATGATGAACGTCACGGTATTGGTCGGCAGGATGAAGTTGAGGCCGTTTGCCACAGCGCCGACGATAAAACAGGCGACGCACGTGCGCTTCTTGCCAAAATGCTTGACGAGCGTCGGGATGGCGAGAATGGCGACAACCGACGTTCCGATCATGATGCCGTTGACAATGGGCTGCAACGCGATGTTACCCAGGTTGTACTGGCAGAAATACACCATCATGGTGTTGTTGGTATTCATGGCCGAGATGGTAAACAGCGTAAGCAGGATAACTGCTCCCAGGTTCTTGTTGGTGAAAACGACCTTGAAATACGTGCTGAATGCGCTCGACTTCTTGCCGGCCTTTCCCGCAGCCTTCTCCTCGGCCTGTCGATCGATACGGATATGCTCGCGCGTTCCCAAAAAGCAGATGGCGAATCCGGCGATGCCACACAGTCCCATGACGACAGCTGCAATCGTATAGCCGTGCGGATTGCCGTCGAGCGTGTCGCCACCCGCAAAGAACAGGACCAATGGGATGAACGCTACGCCCGTGATGAGCTGTGCGCAAAGCGAACCGGCCTGGCGCGTTGACGCCATGTGCGCGCGGTCATCGACGTCACGCGTCATTACCGTGGCCAGAGATCCGTACGGCACGTTGGTGAAGCTGTATACGACGCCCCAGATCATGTAAGTTATCAGCGCATAGGCAATTTTACCTGCCATGGGAATATCGGGCGCAGTGAAGGTCACCACGGTTAGAACGGCAAGGATCACGGCCGAAACCATCATGACCGGACGAAACCGACCGTGCTTGCCAATCTTCTTTCTACCGTCGACGAATGCACCGGCAATCGGGTCCATGAACGCATCGAAAATCTTGGTGACGGCGAAAATCAGGCTCACTACGCCCGGCGAAATCAGACAGATGTCAGTGTAGAACTTGGTCAGATAGGCTTGACCAAGATCGAACATGAATCCATTGCCCAAATCGCCAAAGCCATAGCAGATTTTCTCACGCCAGCTCAGCTTGATATCCTGCGAGCTCTGCATAGATCTCGAATCCGCCTGAGCAGACACGATCTGCTCGTTTTTCTGTTGCCCTGTTCCCATATGGTCCCTCCCCTTTGCAACCGATTTCACCAATCGGAGCACATACAGATCTATGCCTCGACGGTGCCCAGATCGAAGCCAAAATAGCGAACGGAATTGTTGTAGCTGATATCGCGCACGATGGTGCCCAGCAGCTCCATGTCGGCCGGATACTTGCCCTGCTCGACCCACTCGCCGATCACGCCGCACAGCACGCGACGGAAGTACTCGTGACGCGGGTAGGACAGGAAGGAGCGGGAATCGGTAAGCATGCCCACAAAGTTGCCCAGCACGCCCTCGTTAGCCAGAGCCGTGAGCTGCTCGCGCATACCGACCTCGTTGTCGTTGAACCACCAGGCGGAACCGTTCTGGATCTTGCCTGCGGTCGGAGCCTCCTGGAAGCAGCCCATCACGGTATCGATCATGGTGTTGTCGATGGGGTTCAGGCTGTACAGAATGGTCTTGGGCAGACCCGTGGACTCCTGGATGGAGTTGAGGAAATCGGCCAGCTGGTCGGACGGCGTGTAGTTTGAGATGCAATCGTAGCCGGTGTCGGGACCGAGTTTGGCGAACATAGCGCGGTTGTTGTCACGCTTGCAGCCAAAGTGCAGCTGCATGGCCCAGCCAAGGCGGACATACTCGCCGGCGACGAACTGCATAAAGGCCGTCTTGTACTTGAGGACCTCGTCCTCGGTAAGCGGCTCGGCGGCAAGGCCCTTGGCAAAGATGGCCTCGATCTCGTCAGCGGTGGCCGGAACGTACATAACGTAGTCGAGTGCGTGGTCGGAAGCGCGGCAGCCCAGCTCGTGGGCGACATCGTAGCGCTTGGAGATGGCGGCCTTCATGCCCTCGAAGTCGCTGACCTCGACGCCGGCAACCTCGGAAAGGCGCTTGCAGTAGTCGGCGAACTCCTGGCCACGCTCGATACGCAGCGCGGCATCGGGGCGCATGGCGGGAACGACCTGAACGTCAAAACTGTCGTCGGCGGCAATCTTCTTGTGCCACTCAAAGCTGTCGGCGGGGTCGTCGGTAGTGCAGATCATGCGGACGTTGGACTGCTTGATCAGGTTACGGCAGGTAAAGCTGGCCTCAGCGAGCTTGGCGTTGGCAAGGTCCCAGACCTCCTGAGCGGTTTTGCCGTTAAGGACGCCCTCGTAGCCAAAGTAACGCTTAAGCTCCAGGTGGCTCCACTCAAAGACGGGGTTGCCCACACAACGGCCCAGGGTCTCGGCCCACTTTTGGAACTTCTCGCGAGCAGGGGCGTCGCCAGTGATAAAACGCTCGTCGACGCCGTTGGCGCGCATCAGGCGCCACTTGTAGTGGTCACCGCCCAGCCAAACCTCGGTGATGTTCTCAAAACGCTTGTCGTCCCAGATCTCCTTGGGAGAAATGTGGCAGTGGTAGTCGACGATAGGCATGCCCTCGGCAAAGTTGTGGAACAGCTCCTCGCCGGTCTTGGTGCTCAGCAGGAAATCCTGATCGTCCATGAAGTTTTTCATCAAACAACCCCTTTGTTGGCGGAGCGGGCGCACGATGCGCTCGCTATCCTCTAGGTGAACGTTCACCATCTTAGTGCAAAATGCGTTACAAGGTGAACGTTCACCTAACCATCATGGGGCGAACGGTAGGTTTTGACCGCTTAACGGTTGCCGAGCCATGGACCCTGCGTTGGATCGGCACAAAGAAAGGCCACTGACGGCAGATTCGCCATCAGCGGCCTTCGAAACAATTTTTCAATCCCCAGCCAAAAAGTACGCGGCAAGTAGGGAACTCCCTAAACGCATTAGATTCCGGCGAGCTCGCAGTAACGATCGACGTTGCTGGCAAACACCATCTCAACAGCCCCCTTTTGCACAGGCTCCGCCGGCGTCTTTCCCCACAGCAGGTAATCGCCTAAGGTCTTGGCGCCACGATATGCCAGACTCACCGGGTCCTTGTAGACGATGTTGGTAAAGATGCCCCGACGCAAAGCCAGCGCACTTTCTGGGAACAGGTCGTTGCCAATCACCATTACTTCGCCGGCCTTGTTAGCCGAGACAAGCGCATCGGCAATCAGCTCAGAGCCCACGGCGAACACGCTGCAGATCAACTCGGGGGCTTCCGATGACTTTAGACGCTGGTTGAGCTCGTGCTCGAGCTGCTTGACCTGGGCATGAGCACCGGTCAGATCCTCGACCTGCCAGGGAACATTGTGCTCGCGAAGGTAATTGTGGAAGGCACGAGCGGTCAAATAGTGCGAGTCGGTATAGGGGTCGCCCGCCAATAAAAGCACGCGGGTATCGATCCCGGAAGCGTGAACCAGGTTGGCCGCCTGCTCGGCCATCAGGCTTCCCGCTGTGGAGTAGTCGGCCAAACTAGCGCCCAGACGATCGAGGTGAGGGCGGTCGCCGTCAACGAGCTCAATCGTCACGCCCGCCTCGGCGATCTGCCCCAAAAGCTCAGTCGCACGATCATCGCCCGGCGCATAGGCGAGCAAACCATCAATCTTCTCGCCCACCTGCAGACGCTCGTCGATTTGCTCGAGTGCATCAGCGTAGCCGCCCACGCCAAATTCAACGCGTTCAACGGTAATGCCCTGGTCGATGACCTCTTGCTCAAAGCGATTGCAGCCTTCCCATAGGTAACGATAGAAATAAGCGCCCTCACGCGATGCGCACGGCAGACAAAACAGCAGATTGATGTCCTTACGACGCAGGCTCGAAGCACTCGTGTTGCGGTGATAGCCCATCTCCTCAGCCTTAGCATTAACCTTGGCACGCACAGACTCGCTCACGCCGGCCTTGCCCGTAAGGGCCTTATGCACGGTGTTAATGGAAACGCCAAGCTCGGCGGCTATGTCCTTCATGGTGACGCGTGCGCTCATAGGGTTACTCCGGTACAGACGGGCAGCTAATAAATAATTCAGTTAACGATACCCCAAAAAATGCATGTCTACTCGCCGCACTCACGCTCGAATGTGTAAAAAGCCCCGCGAACGGATGCTCGCGGGGCGTTCAAGATACCCAGTTGTTTATTTGACACCGCGGCCTAAATTCTCAGCCACTTTGTCGACGCCTTTCAGTGCGGCGCACGTCTTTTTGTTGGAGCAATGCCCGGTGCAAACGCCACCCTGAGCGCAGTCGGCGCAGGTGCCCTTGCGGTAGATGCGCACGCACACGGCGACAAACGCAATACCGATAACAGCCAGTACAACAATATCGATAGGTGCCATAGCAAGCCTCCTCTAGTTAACCACCACTTACTTTACCCCATTCTCCACCTACCAAAAAGGGACAGGTTTATTTTGGTCGGTTTTATCTGCGGAAACGCCACATCTCCCCTACCAAAAAGCCCGAGTGTCACTGAGACACCCGGGCTCGTGGAAAGGGGTTGATCCTTATTCGGACTTAGGCGGAAACTGCAGCGGAAGCAGTGTTGGTCTCGTCCTCGTCGGTCCAAGCGTGCTTGGGCATAGGACGGAAAATCTGGAAGAGCATCGCGACCAGCAGCACGATAGCCACAACCGTCCAGAAGCCAAACTGCCCAAGGACAAGCAGGTTATAGAACTGGTTGATGAACAGGCCGATCACCCAAGCGAAGGCGCACTCGTAGCCGAGGGCAATCGCGGTCCACTTGCCGGAATCCATCTGGTTGCGGATGGTACCCATAGCGGCAAAGCACGGAGCGCACAGCAGGTTGAACGCGCCGAAGGCAACGCAGGCGCCCATGGTGGGGAACATGCCGGCAAACGCGGTCCACAGGCTCGGGTCGGTCTCGCCCGCGTCGGCGACGGACAGCAGCGAGCCGGCGGTGGCGACGACGTTCTCCTTGGCGACGAGGCCAGAGACAGTCAGCGCGGTTGCCTGCCAGGTGCTAAAGCCGAGCGGGGCGAAGATCCAAGCGACCAGGTTGCCCAGCATGGCGAGCACGGAGTAGTCCATGAACTCCTCGGGGATGCCGTCCATCGCAGGCAGGAAGCCAAAGGAGCCGTTGTAGCTACCAAAGTTGGAGAGGAACCACACCACGACGGTAGAGGCGAAGATGATCGTGCCGGCCTTCTTGATAAAGGCCCAGCAGCGCTCCCACACGTGCAGCGCCCAGGAGCGGATCGCCGGGAAGTGGTAAGCGGGGAGCTCCATGACAAACGGGGTCGGGCGGCCGGCGAAGAGCTTGGTCTTCTTGAGCATGAGGCCCGAGGCGATGACGGCAAAGACGCCCAGGAAGTAGAAGAGCGGGCTGATCCACGCGGCGGTGGTAGAAGAATCGCCGATGATGGAACCCATGAGCAGGGCGATGATCGGCAGCTTAGCGCCACAGGGAATGAACGTGGTGGTCATGACCGTCATGCGGCGGTCCTTCTCGTTCTCGATGGTCTTGGTAGCCATGACGCCGGGGACGCCGCAGCCCGAGGACACGAGCATGGGGATGAAGGACTTACCGGACAGGCCAAAGCGGCGGAACACGCGGTCCATGATGAAGGCGACGCGGGCCATATAGCCGCAGTCCTCCAAGAAGGACAGCATGACGAACAGCAGGAACATCTGCGGGACGAAGCCGAAGATGGCGCCCAGGCCGCCGACGATGCCGTCGCAGACCAGCGAATCGACCAGGCCACCGTCCTCGGTGCCGCCCGCCACAAGGGCGTCGTGCACCACGGTGGTGATACCCGGGACATAGGGGCCGTACTGTGCCGGGTCGACCGAGTCGGCATTGTCACCCGCAGCCTCGACGGCCGCGTCGTAGGCGTCGCGACCCTGGCCGAGCACATACCAACCGTCGGTACCGAAGAGCTGGTCGTTGGTGAAGTCGGTCACCGTGCCGCCCAAGGTAGAAACGGCGATGTAGTACACGCAGAACATGATGACCACAAAAATCGGCAGGCCCAGGATACGGTTGGTAACCACGCGGTCGATCTTCTCGGAGGTGCTCATCTTTGCCGGAGCCTTGGTGAGGCACTCGTCAATGATGTGCGCGATCACGCCGTAGCGCTCGCCGGTGATGATGGACTCGGCATCGTCGTCGCAGTCCTGCTCGCACTGGGCGACCAGCTCCTCCACGCGAGCGGCCTTCTCCTTGGTGAGGTTGATGAGCTTGCAGGCGTCCGCGTCGCGCTCAAACAGCTTGACAGCGTAGTAGCGGCGCTTGTTGGCGGGAACGCTCGCCGGCAGGTTGTTCTCGATGTGGTCCAGAACGTCCTCGATGGAGGAGTCGAACTTGTGCTCCGGCACCCGGCCCTTGGAAGCAGCGGACTTCTTAACCTGCTCGAACAGCTCCTTGATACCCTTATTCTTAAGGGCCGAGATCATCATGACCGGGCAGCCGAGCTTCTTGGAGAGCTTGTCCGTGTCGATCTTGTCGCCGTTCTTCTCGACCAAGTCGGCCATGTTGAGGGCGACAACCACGGGCAGGCCGGTCTCGATGACCTGAAGCGCCAGGTACAGGTTGCGCTCGAGGTTGGTGGCGTCGACAACCTGGACGACGACATCGGGCTCGCCGCTCATGAGGTAATCGCGCGAGCATTGCTCCTCGGGGCTGTAGGGGGAAAGCGAGTAGATGCCGGGGAGGTCCGTGATGGTAACGTTCTTGTCGCTTAGGAGCTTGGCTTCCTTTTTCTCAACCGTGACGCCGGGCCAGTTGCCAACGTAGCCGTTGGCGCCGGTAATCAGGTTGAAAAGCGTGGTCTTGCCGCAGTTGGGGTTACCCGCCAGCGCGACATGGATCTGAGAATCCGCCATTCAATCCTTCTTCCTTGTGTGCCTGCGCTGCTTTCTCCGCGCAGGCTGGATAATGTGCTTTAAAGTTGCTGCATTAAGTTAGAAAAACCTAACTTTATCTGCAGAAATATGCGCCGCGAGTCCTTACTGGACCTCGACGACGGCGGCCTCCTCCTTGCGGATGGAAAGCTCGTAGCCGCGCACGTTGATCTCGACCGGATCACCGAGCGGTGCGACCTTCACGACCTTGAACGAAGTGCCCTTGATGAGCCCCAGGTCCATAAGGTGGCGGCGAAGCGCACCCTCACCGTGAAGCTTGACGATGGTAGAGCTCTCGCCCACCTTAACGTCACCCAACGTCTTCATCCTCTTGTCCCCCTTTCGGTTTTTATGAAATGCTGCGGACTAACCGACGGTCATGATGTGCATGGCAACCTTGGAATCGATGCCAAAGCGTGCGCCCAGCACCGTGACGATGATATTGGCGCCACTCGAGCTCACCACGTGGATTTCGTTGCCCTCGACAAAGCCGAGGTCCTTGAGGTGGTGCTTCATGTCCTCATTGCCCTTTACACGAGACACGCGCACGGTTTCGCCCGCTTTTACCATTGAAAGCGGCATGGCCGGCATCTGCGGTCCGCAAGACATGAGTGGCTCCTAACGTCAGTTCGTCCTCAACATCGACGCGATAAAAGTTAACCACGTCTATGTTCGCTTTAGTAAACTAGCACATGGTTAACTTTTTGGAAAGGGTCCCCATTCAGATTTCGAAAAAGTTTCCTATACGAAACAAAAAGGCGCGGCAAAGGACCATCCTTTACCGCGCCCTATCATGCTTAGAGCGAGAGATTTCTGATCGATGTGACACAGGAGGCCTCATCCACGCCCGAAACGCGGAACACGATGTCCTCGCCACATTCGCCACAGAGTGCCATGAGCCCTATAACGTCGCGGCCATCGACATGACGATTGCCAATCGAAACCGACACGTCACTACGATGCTTGGCGATAATGTCATAAAGCAGCGCAACCGGGCGGGCATGCAATCCCAACGGATCTTTAATCGTCTTCGTAAATTCGACCATGTCCCCTCCCACGACATCGCACATTCGGCCGGCAAACCCAGCCACGTGGTAGCTATTGTAGCGTTAGATGCTTGTCGAGAGCTCCTCTGAACACCTCGTGGGCAAAAAGTGGCAAATATGAGTACTGCCACCAATTTAGTAGCAGCAAAATCGAGAGCAAATTGCTTACTTTAAGCGATTCGAAGAGGTTGAAAGCCGTCAAACGCCCTTTAAAGGGGGTTAGATAAATTGATTGTGAGCCCATTTTTACTCAGAACAGGCCGAAAAATATGACACCTCTTTTGCAACAGTACTCATATTTGGCATTTTTTGCCCACAGAGTCCAAAATCCATGCCCCAAAACACAAAAGGAGGGGCCTCGTAAGGCCCCTCCTTAGGAAAGGGAATCGATTTATTCCACAGCCGTAGATTAATCCTAGCCGCTACTCCATCATATCGAGGACGGAAGGACGAAGCTCGTTCTCGGCGGCCTCGGGATCGGTCTCGCGCAGGCGGTTGATGTAGCGGTTGTACCACATCACGGCAAGGCCCAAGAAGACAACCACGCCGCCAACGTTGTAGACCAGCGTCAGCCACAGCGGCTGATCGAGCGGAATGGTGCCGCAGATAAGCACGAAGCAGAAGACCACAAGCAGGAATGCGGCAACGACCAGGCCAAAGCTGCGCGAACCCATGCGGAAGCCACGGGGAGCGGCGTCAAAGTTCTTGCGCAGCATAAAGTAGGCAAGCAAAATCAGTAGCGGTGGGAGCAGAGCGGTGGCAGCCGTCATGTTGGTGACGATCATGAGCAGGTCGTCGAGGTTACCGGAGCCCAGGGCCGGGATGATCAGGATGGGGACGACGATGGCGAACTGCAGCCAAGCGGCGCGGGCGGGAATGCCATGCTCGTTGAGCTCGACGATCTTGCTACCAAAGACGCCCTTGGGGATCTCGGTGAAGAAAACCTTGATGGGAGCAGAGGTCCACATCATGAGGGAGCCCAGCGTGGCGGCGAGAAGGATCAAGCCGATGGCGCGCGTAGACACTTCCATGGGAATGCCAAAGTGGGCAAAGACAGCGCCGAATACGTCGAAGATACCGGTGGAGATGGCAACGCCGCCCTCGGGGATGAACAGGTTAACCAGCAGCGAAGCGCCTGCATACAGAAGGCCGATGGTCAGACCGGCGATAACGACGGTGCGCACGAAGGCCTTGACGCCACCCTTAAGGTCGTTAAGGAACACGCCGACAGACTCAGCGCCGCCAACGCCCTGGATGATCCAGGCAAGCGTACCGAAGAAGCCCCACGCAGTTGCGAAGTTGCTCATGTCGGGAGCCATGTTAGCGGGAGTAGGAGCCGTAGCGAACTCAACGCCGCCAAAGGCAGCAGCCAGGGACAGCAGGATGAACACGGCGGTCAGGCCGAGAGCCGCGGTCGAACCGAAGGAGGAAATGGAGCCGATCCACTTAGCGCCCTTGGTCGAAACCCACGTGGCGATAGCAAAGACGACGATCTCGATAATGGTGATCCACAGCTGCGAAAGCTCGGCGTTGGCACCAAAGAACACGTAGCTCGCGTAGATGATGACGTTGGGCAGGACGGACGCAAAGAAGAACAGGTTAACGAACCAGTAGCTAAACGCCGTCAGGAACGCCCAGCGACCACCCATCGAGGTCTTAACCCATGCGTACACGCCCGACTCGGAGTCCTTGTTGAGGCCGACGAACTCGGCGGTAACCAGGGTATAGGGGACAAAGTACAAAAGCGTGGCGAAAAAGAACGACGGCGCTGCTGCCAAGCCGATGGCCGCGTTGTTGTTGATGATGTTCTTGATACCGAACACGGCGGCGACCGTCATGCCCAGCAGAGCGAACGAACCAATCGTTCCTCGTTTTTCAGAGCTCATAAGCCCTCCCAATCATCTGTTAAATGTCATCTAATACCGTCCGAGCTGCAAGTGCAATCGCGGACGGCGCACCTGCTAAGGGGAATGGGGAAAAGGGAGTCAACAAAGCCATCCCCCTTAGCGGCGCGAAGCAAACGCCCAAACGGACGAATACTACTTGTTGGGGAAGGAATAACCTTCGACCGTCACGTGCAGTACCACGACGCGGGGATCCGAAGCCTCGGCGATAACACGGTAGGCCTCGTCAATTTCGACGACGGCAACGCCGCCGGCGGGAATTGTCACGGTCTCCCCCGCCCCCTCAAAGCGCTCGCGATCATCGATATCGCTGTAAGCGCGGGTGCAGGTGAGGCCTGCCTTGGGGGCAACCTCGACGGTCAGGTCGCCGTCGAGCGGAGCGAGCACGGCATGGTAGCGACGGTGACCGACCAGGTCGGCGGTTGCGGCCTCGCGGGCATAGACCCACCAGTACACCAACGAGTCGCCGATGGAGTACGCCACGTCGTGCTGCAGGTCGGCAACACCATCGAGCGCCTGGCCGGTGCGCATCCACTTCTTGACGGACTTCATCTGAGCGTCGAAATCGGCGCGCGAGTTAAAGACATGCATGACTTATGCCTCCTTAATGGGTGCCAGCGCCTGAGCCAGATCGGCAGACGTCAGCGGTCGCAGGGACACCTCAAAGCTGAAGCTCTCAAAACGGGTGCGATAGGAATCGAGCACCTCGGAACCCCAAGAGTTCGAGCCAAGGCCGAGCAACTGGTCGTTGATGTTGACCGTGACCGTATCGCCCTTGACAAGGTCGTAGACGTGCTCGGCGTTATCGATGGCCTCGCAGCTATAGGGCCATGCCGAAAATGAGAACGGGTTGGAGGCGGCGTCGCTCGGACGCGTCACGACCAGACCGTCACCGTGGCTAGAGCGCAGAGCAACCCAGCGGGTACCCTCGCGGTTGGCGCAGTCCTGAGGCATAACGTAGGGCGTGAACATATCGTCGACCGTGGTGCGGTAATGACCGACCGGGTTGGCGCGCAGCGAGTCCGGATAGTTCTCGCCCGGGCCGTGGCCATACCACTCGACGGCGCGATCGCAACCGGGGACCTCGAAGGAGATGCCGATGCGCGGGATGATGTCCGAATAGTCACCGTAGGGCTCGCCGGAAACCTTGAGGTCAACGCGTCCGCTCGGAAGCACGGTGTAGACAAGCTCGACGCGCATGCCGAACGCGCGGACGGGAGGAGCGATACGCTGGCTCACAGTAACGACGACCGCATTGCCGTCCTGCTTCCAAGAAACCTTGCGGGTAGACGTCTGCATCACATCGATGAAGTTGTCCTTCCACAGTGAGTCATACTCCTGGGCGTGGTTATCGACGAGCGGATGCCAAAAACCAACCTGGGGACCGGAGGCCATGACGTCGCGGCCGGATGCCTTCCACTCGCTCACGGTACCGTTTACCTTGCTGAAGGTCAGCTCGCCGTTGAGGGAGCGAATGCGGATTTCCTGCTCGGTCTCCTCGACCGTAAGCTCAGGACGAGTGGGAGCCGCGATGGCTGGCGCCGGATGGTTTGCGATGGCAAACTGGCTTGCGCCCAGCTGGAACATCGGCTCGCACCAGACGTGAGCGGCCATGGTGTAGGCGCGCACAGTCAGTAGGGTCTCGCCTACCGCGACCTCGCGAATCACCAGCGGAAGCTGGACGGACTCGCCGGGGGCAACCGCACCGGGCATGAGCGTCTTGCGGCAAACCACGTCGCCGTCCACCAGGGTCTCCGCCGACAGGCAAACATCCTCGAGGGTGGTAAACCAACGCTTGTTGGTGACGGTCAGCTCGCCCGCCTCGGCATCGTAGGCCATGCGAACCGGGCAGATAACCTGACCATACTCAGTGAGGCCCGGGCTCGGCTGCTGCCAAGGGAACACCATGCCATCGATGCAGAAGTTGCTGTTGTTGGGGTAATCGCCGTTGTCGCCACCATACATATCGTAGGCAACACCGTCCTCGGTCACAGCAGCCAAACCGTGGTCGCACCATTCCCAGATAAACTGGCCTTGGATGCAATCCCAGCGATCGAAGACCTCCTGATACTCGGACAGGCCTCCGGGGCCGTTGCCCATGGAGTGACCGTACTCGCAGTTGATGCGCGGCTTGGGGAATGGATGCTCACCAAAGTCGTTCATCTGCGACACGCGGGAGTACATGGTGGAGATAACGTCGACGGTATCGGCGTTGCGATCCTCCTCGTAGTGGACCGGACGACCGTCGAGCTCGTGAGCCTTGGCGTACATCGCGCGGATGTTGCAGCCATAGCCGCTCTCGTTGCCCATCGACCACATAATGATGCAGGCGTGGTTGCGCTCCTGCATCACCAGGCGCTCGATGCGGTCGACGTAGGCCGGCTCCCATGCCGGATCGTCGGTGACCAGGGCGATATTGCCGATATTCTCGAAGCCATGGCTCTCCATATCGGTCTCGGCGACCAGCATGATACCGTATTCGTCGCACAGCTCGTAAAAGCGCGGGTCGTTGGCGTAGTGGGACGTGCGCACCGCGTTGATGTTGTGCTGCTTCATGAGCTCCAGGTCGCGGCGCATGCGATCGAGGCCCACGGCGCGGCCCTTGTGATCGTCGTGATCGTGGCGGTTGACGCCATGCATCTTAAAGTAAGTGCCGTTGAGGTAGATATGATTGCCCTCGACCGTCACCTCGGCAAGACCCTGGCGATGTGGGACGTACTCGCTGACCTGGTCACCGTCGTAGACCTCAAACGTAAGGTCATAGAGGAAGGGGTCCTCGGGATTCCAGAAGTGGGCATCGGTCACGCTGCACTCGGCATGGCCGTCGACGCACTCGCCCGTAGCCACCACGTTCTCGCCATCGCTGAGCGTAAACACGACGCGGGAAGCGCCCTCGGCCACCGTATCGAGCGTAATCAAAGCGGTATCGCCCTCGCGGTGCGTGCGGAACCTAAAGTCGACCAGGTGCGCGGCGGGACGCTGCATAAGGTACACATCGCGGAAGATGCCCGATGCCCACCACATGTCCTGGTCCTCGATATAGCTGCCATCGCTGTACTGCAGAACCTTGACCGCAAACAGGTTGTCGCCCTCGACAAGCGCGTCGGTCACGTCGAACTCGGCAGACAGGCGCGAACCCTTGGTCATGCCGATAAACTGACCGTTGACGTACAGCTCGCCATAGCTCTCGATGCCGTCAAAGCGAATGATCTCGCGAGCGCCGGCAGGCACGGCGGGAAGGTTGACGATGCGCTGGTACACGCCCGTGGGATCGTCAGAGGGAACGAACGGCTGATCCACCGGGAACGGGAAGCCCTCGTCGGTGTAGGCAAGGTTGCCATAGCCGTCTACCTGCCACAGGTGCGGAACCTCCACGTGATCCCACTCGGGCTCGTACGTGGAGAGCTCCTCGTTGGAGACGGCAGCGGGGCCCTCAAAGAGGCGGAACTGCCACGAGCCGGACAGCTGGACAAACCCGCGCGACAGCTCGCGGCTGTACGTTGCAGCGAGATCGGCGGTCTCGTAACCCGTAAAGTACGCATGGGGTGCCAGGCGGTTCCTGTGGGTGAGCGCTTGGTTTTCCCAATCGTTAATGGCGTCCATGGTGATGCTCCTTCGTCATCGTAGTGATTCTTGTGCAACCGGTTGTCCTTATCTTACGGGCGATGCAAAAAACTGTGCAACCGGTTGTCCGCTGAACGGTCGATTTGGCCGGGTTAACGGTGCAACCGGTTGTACAACCGCGACACTTATGTCACCCTGAGTATCGAAACTCAGCGCAAGACATCGTTCTTAAGCTCGTAGGCAACCCCCACGCCCGCTGATATCTCACCCATACGAGACGTATTCGATTGCGGCTTGGTTGCAAAACGACACCGGTCACCGGATATCATGAACGCTGTTCAGGCGCACTATAGTAAGCTGTATCCGCACCAGCCCGTATCAGCGACAACATCGACCGCATTTTCCAGGAGACGCCATGACCCAACCAGTTCGCACCGCACCTACGCTTGCCGAGGTTGCCGCAGCTGCCGGCGTGTCGCGCTCCACGGCATCGCGCGCTCTCAACGATTCGCCCCGCATTAGCGAGGAAACCAAAAAGCGCGTCCGCGCGGCGGCCAAGGAAGTCAATTTTGTCCCCAACGCTCGTGGCCGAGCGCTCGCTGTCGGGCGCACGGAAATCATCGCCGTACTCGTGACCGAGCCCCTGAGTGAACTCTTCAGCGACCCCACCTATAGCGAGTTTTTGAGCGGCATTACCGAGGAACTGTCGGAGTCGTCCTATCTGCCCGTTATCTTGCAGGCGTCTTCTACGCATGAGCGCAACCGCGCACGCGAGCACTTTGAGCGCCGCTCGTTCGACGCCGTGATCGACGTCTCCCCCTACAAGGGCAGCGAGCTGCTCGAGGTACTGCGCGAGCTGGGCGTACCCACCGTGTTGTGCGGCCAGCTCGAGGGCCACCCCTATCGCGATGTGTTTTCGACGGTCTATTCAGACGACGAAGAGGGCGGACACTTTGCGGCACTCGCCATGAAGGAGCGCGGGCGCAAAGATATCGTCGCCGTGTTGGGACCGCAAGACAACCCCGCTGTTGTCGACCGCCTGCGCGGCTACCGCGCCGTCTTGGGCGAAGACCTCCCAGACGCAAACGTTATCTATACCGGCTGGAACAACGGAGACGGCTATCAGGCCATGCACCAGATCCTCGCGCGCGAGATCGCTTTCGATGGCGTGCTCTGCGGATCGGACCGTATCGCGGCTGGCGTCATCACCGCACTCAACGAGGCAGGCCTATCCGTTCCGGCGGACGTTTCTGTCGTCGGCTTCGACGATCACGAGATTGCGACGCGCTGCGTCCCCGCGCTCACGACCGTCCGCCAGCCCCTGCGCGAAGAAGGCCACATGGCCGCCAACATTGCGCTCGACATGATTAAGGGTGCCGAGCCAACCACCTCCGTGATGCACATGCAGCTGATCCAGAGAGACTCGCTATAAGAAACTGGGGCAGGCTTTTCGCCAGACAGTTGTTGCGGAAAGCCTGTCCCGTTTTGAGCGCTCGTTCTGGGGCACAGTTTCCGTTAGACAGCTCAACCGGAAACTGTGCCCCATTATTTTGCCGAATTCTGGGTCGCGCTTTCCGCGACGCCCGGTCATCCCAAGCCCTCTCAACCTCGGCGCATAAAAAACGAGGGAAGGCACGCGTCCTTCCCTCGTTACGGGCAATATGTAGCCGCTCGCCTACATCAGGCGCAGGCTGACGTCCTTGAGCTGGGCACCGCTAACGGCACTCGGGGCGCCCGACATAAGGTCAGAGCCGCTGGCCGTCTTGGGGAACGCCATGACGTCGCGGATGGAGTCGGAGCCGGTGAGCAGCATGCACACGCGGTCCAGGCCCAGAGCGAAACCGCCCATCGGGGGCGCACCAAACTTGAGCGCCTCCATGAGGAAGCCGAACTGAGACTCGGCGCGCTCCTCGGTAAAGCCCAGGAACTTGAGCATGGACATCTGCATCTCGGCGTTGTGGATACGCATACCGCCGCCGCCGGCCTCAAAGCCGTCCATGACAAAGTCGTAGGTGCAAGAACCGGCTGCCAGCGGATCGGCCTCAATCTTGGCGATGTCGGTCTCGGTCGGCAAGGTGAAGGGCTGATGCTCGGCAGCGTAAGCCTTGCGATCCTCGTCCCAATGGAACAGCGGGAAGTTGACGACCCACAGGAAGTCGTGGCCCTCGCGCTTGATCTCGAGCGCGTTGGCCATGTGAGAACGCATGCCACCCAGGATCTCGTCAGAGAGCAGGCGCGGACCGGCGGCGAACATCACAAGGTCGCCGGGCTCGACGTCCATGCGCTCGCGCAGAGCCGCCATCTCCTCGTCCGAGAAGAACTTGACGATGGGGCTGTTGAGGGAGCCATCCTCGCGGAATGCGATCCATGCCAGGCCCTTGGCGCCAAACGTGGAGGCCACGCCGGCGAGCTTATCGATCTTGGCACGTGCCCAGGCACCGGCACCCTTGGCGTTGATTGCCTTGACGACAGAGCCCTCCTCGTTTGCGGCAGTCGCAAAGACCTTGAACTTGGAGTTGGCAAAGATGTCGGTCAGGTCGACCAGGTGCATGCCGTAGCGGGTATCGGGCTTGTCGGAGCCATAGGTGTCCATGGCCTCCCAGTAGTCCATGCGACGCAGCGGCGTGGGCATCTCGACACCCATGCGACCGAAGGCATCGGCCAGGACCTCCTCGAGCGCGCTCATGACATCGTTCTGGTCCACGAAGGACATTTCGATATCGACCTGAGTGAACTCGGGCTGACGGTCGGCACGCAGGTCCTCGTCGCGGAAGCACTTGGCGACCTGGTAGTAGCGCTCAACGCCACCGACCATGAGCAGCTGCTTCAGAAGCTGCGGGGACTGCGGCAGGGCGTAGAAGTTACCCGGCTGGATGCGGCTGGGAACGATGAAGTCGCGGGCGCCCTCGGGCGTGGACTTGAACAGGGAGGGTGTCTCGACCTCCATGAACTCACGGTTGTGCAGCGCCTCGCGAATGGCAAAGGTAAAGTCGGAGCGCAGCTTGAGGTTGGCCATCATCTCGGGACGGCGGAGGTCCAGATAGCGATAGCGCAGGCGGGTGTCCTCGCTGGTCTCGATGCCGTCCTCGATCTGGAACGGCGGAGTGACGGACGTGTTGAGCACCTCGGCATGGTCGGTCAGGACCTCGATCTCGCCGGTCGCGAGCTTGACGTTGGTGGTCTCCTCGCCACGGGAACGCACAACGCCGTGGATCTTGATGGGCCACTCGGGACGCATGGTCTCGGCAATCTTAAAGGCGTCGCCGTCGGAGTGCTCGGGGTCGAAGGTGAGCTGCGTGATGCCCTCGCGGTCGCGAAGGTCGCAGAAGATAAGGCCGCCGTGGTCGCGGCGACGGCTCACCCAACCGGTAAGGGTGACCTCTTCGCCCACGTTCTCGCGGCGAAGCTCGCCGCAGGTACGGGTGTGCATAGAATGCTCGTCGATGGGACGGGTCTGGCTCATACCAGTGATCCTCCTTTATGGATCTGTGCCGCCCCGTGTCGTTCCGGGCGGCGTCGTACAGATTTGCCCAGCCTGCGTAAACCGCGCAGCCAGACATGGCGTTCTATCTTATCGCACCCGCGTCGATGTACCGCGAAAAAGTAGCTCTTGCCCAAAGACTTGACGGAGACGAAACAATTGACGCACCGCGGTCGTCGCTAAGGCGCGCTCCGTGCGACAATGTGCCCCAATACAACTGCACTCGGAAAGGCCCGCCATGACTGCACGCCTCATCGTTATGGATATCGACTCCACGCTCATCAACCAGGAAGTCATAGACCTGTTGGGCGAGGAAGCCGGCGTGGGCGAGCAAGTTGCACAGATCACCGAACGCGCCATGCGCGGCGAGCTTGACTTTAAGCAGGCGCTCGAGGAGCGCGTGGGGCTGCTTGCCGGCTTGGACGAGAACGTGTTCGAGCGCACCTTTGCGCGCGTGACGTTTACCCCCGGCGCGCTGGAGCTTGTGCGCTCGGCGCACAGCAAGGGCTGGAAGGTCGGCGTGGTAAGCGGTGGCTTCCACGAGGTCGCCGACAAGATCGTAGCCGCCGCGGGCATCGATTTTTGCCTGGCCAACCGCCTGGAAGTCGTGGACGGCAAGCTCACCGGTAAGCTGGCGGCAGACATTGTGACCAAGGAGTCCAAGCTCATCCAGCTGCTGGATTGGGCGGTTGAGTGCGGTGTCGACATGGCCCACACCGTCGCGATCGGTGACGGCGCCAACGACATCCCCATGATTCAGGCCGCGGGCACGGGCATCGCGTTTTGCGCCAAGCCCAAGACGCGCGAAGCCGCCCCGTTTGCCATCGATGAGCGCAACCTGATGCTCGCCATGGACATCATCCTGCGCGACTAGTCGATCCTTCTAACAAGAGAATCAGTCTGTCCTATAGTTTCCGAACAATTTTGTCTTAGTGTTCGGAAACATACCCTTTGAGTGCTAGACTTTGCGCCGTCGAAGGGAACATATATGGATAAGCGAGATCTTGAGCAATTGCTGAGCGATGTTGCCGACGGAGTAGTCACCCCGGCAGTCGCCCTCACGCGCCTCCAGACGGCGCCAACCGCCGATCTGGGTTTTGCGCAGCTCGATCTTTCGCGCGGGGTGCGCCAGGGAGCCGGCGAGGTTGTCTACGGCGCCGGTAAAACCGCCGAGCAGATTGCCGCCATTATCAAAGCATTACTCAATGCCGGCCAGGTGCGCATCCTGGTCACGCGCCTGGACGCCGAAAAGGCAGCCCGCGCCTCGAAGCTCCTCGGCAACGGCATCGACCTGGGATATGTCCCAGACGCACAGCTCGCCCTCGTGGGCGGCAAGCCCTCCCCTACCGGCAACGGACGCATCGTTGTCGCCTGCGCCGGTACGAGCGACCTGCCCGTCGCCGAGGAAGCCGCGTTGACGGCCGAATTCTATGGCAACGAGGTCGACCGCCTCTACGACGTAGGTGTCGCAGGCCTGCACCGCCTGCTCGCGCATGCCGAGGAACTTGCCCAGGCGCAGGTGGTCATCGCCATCGCCGGCATGGAGGGCGCCCTGGCGAGCGTTATCGGCGGTCTGGTGAGCTGTCCGGTCATCGCCGTTCCCACCAGCGTGGGCTACGGCGCAAATTTTGGAGGCGTAGCCGCGCTGCTCGCCATGCTCAACTCCTGCGCCAGCGGCGTATCGGTCGTCAATATCGATAACGGCTTTGGTGCCGCCTACCAGGCAAGTCTTATCAATCATCTGAGCGCCGGCACATCCTGCGCCCGTTAAGGAGCATTCCATGTCCAACCATCAGCACACGCTTATCATCGACGGCACTTCGGGCATCAGCGGCGATATGACCGTCGCGGCCCTGCTCGACCTGGGCGCCAGCGAGGAGCACCTGCGCGAACAGCTCGCCACGCTGCCGGTCGACGGCTTTTCGATCGCTGTAACGCGCGTAAACAAGCATGGCATCGACGCCTGCGACTTTGACGTTCAGTTGGCAGAGGGGCTCGAGAACCACGACCACGACATGGCCTGGCTCTACGGCAACGAAGCAGCTGCCGAGCACGCACATGAGCACGAACACCATCATCATGACCATGACGAGCACGAACACGAGCACACGCATGAGCATGAGGCCCACGGCCATGGCCACGAGGGCCATCATCACGCCCACCACCATCACCACCGCTCTTTGGCGGACGTCACCGCCATCATCGACGGTTCACAGCTAAGCGATGGCGCCAAGCGTCGCGCCCTCGCCATTTTTTCCGCACTCGCCGCTGCCGAGGCAAAGGCTCACGGCAAAACGCCCGACACCGTCATGTTCCACGAGGTGGGCGCCGTCGACTCCATCGTCGACGTCTGCTCTGTCGCCATCTGCCTCGACGACCTGGGTATTGAGGACATCGTAGTCGAGTCGCTCTCCGAGGGCCACGGCACCATCCGCTGCGCCCACGGCCTCATGCCCATTCCCGTCCCCGCTGTCGTCAACCTGTGTCAGGCGGGCAATATCGCCCTCACGCCTGCACCGGTCGCCGGCGAGCTCGTGACGCCCACGGGCGCCGCCATCGTCGCCGCGCTGCGCACGTCCGAGCACCTGCCGGCCCGCTACCGCATCGAGGCCGTCGGCTACGGCGCCGGTAAGCGCCCCTACGAGGGTTGCTCCGGTACGCTCCGCTGCCTGCTCGTTGACGCGGACGCATAACCATGGATGCCCGCAAGGCAAAAAGCCGTGCCGCCATCGTTGCGGCGTTTTCCGAGCTCCTTCGCGAGGAGGACTACGGCAAGATCACCGTCGGCGACATCATTGCTCGCGCCCATGTGGGTCGGGCCACGTTCTACGGCCTCTTCAAGAGCAAAGATGACCTGCTCGCTGAGCTCGTGCGCGACATCTGCACCCATGCCCTCGACGATGACGGTACGCCCCTCGATGACCCGCTCGTACAGGTCGAGCATATCCTCAACAACCTCTGGGAGCGCCGCCAGGGCGTTCGAGCCCTCGTAGCCGGCGCCGGCTCACGCGTCTTCGCCGACTGCCTCCGCAAGACCATCATGTCGCGCGCAGCCGAAACCGTCCCTACCGACCCAAACGGCCCCGCCGCCACCATGGACCGAAGCTTCCTACTACACCACATAGCCTCAAGCTTCGTAGGAATGGTCCAATGGTGGGCCTGGCACAACTTCCAAGCAGATAAGTCCGACGTAGCCAAAGACTACCTCTCGGCCATAATGCCCCTCTTCAACTAAGTAAACCCCTCATCCCAAAGTTCCGCCCTCATCTCAAAGCCCCGCCCCAACCCAAAGCACAATCCATCCCAAAGTGTCAACAGCAGCCCAACGCTCCTACCAGCAACAAGCCCCTCCCATCCAAATTCAGATATATATGTTGGGTTGCTTGCACGAACGCAACGAAGACCCCGCAGCCGTCCGCATGGGGTAACTTCCCAGCGCACTCCGCAGGACGCAAAAAGGCTCGCCGCACAAAGTGCGCAGCGAGCCTTTTTGCATGTCCGAGGACGCGCTGGGAAGTTACCCCATGCGGACGGCGAACAACCTATGTAGCCTTGGACTAGAACATGCCCAAGAAACCGTGCACAAACAGTGCGGCCAGAGCGGCACCGATAAACGGAGCGATGCCAGGAACAAGCAGGCCGTACTTCCAGTTGTTGTCGGCCTTGTTCTTAATCGGCAGCACCTGATAGGCCATGCGAGGACCAAGGTCACGAGCCTGGTTCATGGCGAAGCCGGTGATGCCGCCCATGCCCATGCCAACGGCCCAAACGATCAGGCCGACGCAGATGGCGAGCATCAGAACGTTCTCGCCGACGCGGCTAGCGGCAGCGAGGATGGCGCTGATGAACACAAAGGTGCAGATAGCCTCGCAGAAGAAGTTACGGGCGTAGTTCGTACCCTCGGTGGTGGGGTTGGTCGAGAAGATGTTGCGCTGGGCAATGGGGTCGACGACGCCATCGGAAGCCTTGAACTCATCGGCATACATCAACCACGCGATCACGGCGCCCGCAAAGCCGCCGAGCATATCGGCAATCATGAAGGGAATGCAGCTGCTCCACGGCACCAGGCCTACGATGCACTGGGCAAGCACCATGGCGGGGTTCATGCACACGGCGCCGCCAAAGATAAACAGAGCGACCGAGATGCCAAAAGACCAGGTGGTGATGGCAAACATGTGGCCGGAGCCCTGATACTTGGTGCCCTTAAGCACGGTATCGCAGTGTACGCCCACGCCAAAGATGATCATGAGGGCCGTTGCGCCGAATTCGCAGAGGAGTTTGGTAAGCATAAAACCTTATCTTTCTTGTCGGTTATAAACGATTCGTTTGGGCCGTGCACTAGTGCTGCGCGACGACAACGCCCAGGCCATCGGGAATGACGGCAACCTTGGCATCGGCACCCTTCATCTCAAAGGCGAGCTTGAGCGCCTCCTCGATAGTGTTGACCGGCGTCATGTGCATATCCTTGAGCATCTGGTGATCGCACAGGTCGGTGACCATAATCACAGGGTGATGCGCCAGGATGCGGGCGAAAATCTGGCTCGTCCACTGGTCGGGCAGGGTCTCGTCCTTAGGACGGTCGATGCAGGCGCGCTCAAACTCCGCCGGATCGTTGTCGGCGATGTTGTGATAGAAGCCTTCGCCACCGTGACCGTCGGCGCAACCGGCGACATCAATAATCACGCCGCCCTCGGGAAGCGTGGCCTCGGCAGAGCACATGCCCTTCACGGCCTGGTAGATGTTCTGGTCGAGCGGGTAGCCGCCGTTGGTGGTGATGGCAATCTCGCACTCAACGGGCTCAACGCCGGCAAGGCTCTTCACGAACTCGCAGCCAGCCTCGTGCGCCTTGTGGATATCGCCGGCAAAGGAGCCGATGACCTCGTGCTTGCCGTTGAGCACCACGTTAAGCACAAAGGCAAGGTGAGCCATCTCGGCAGCGGCAAACATGTCCTCGCTCACGTAGTTGTGGCACAGGTTGCCGGCACGCGAATGGGAATCGTTCACAAACTGACCGTTATGGTTGTACATGATGGTCTTATAGCTGGCAATGCCGGGCAGCACGGACTTGCGGCTGCCAGAGAAGCCAGCAAAGAAGTGCGGCTCAATAAAGCCCTCGGCAAGCAGCAGATCGCAATCGGCCGCAATCTTGTTGATGATGCACTCGCCGCCAGAAGGCAGGGTGCCGATCTTTTTCATCATGCTGTCGTCAGTCGCGACGTGCATAACGATTTCCTCGTTGGCAACGATCTCCTCGCCGTACTTGTTGACGAGCTCCTCGTGCGTCGACGGACGGTGCATACCCGTAGCAACCAGAATGCGCACGCGAGCCTCGGGCGCAGCGGAATGGATGTGATGCAGCAGAATAGGCATCGTCACACGCGAGGGGACGGGACGCGTATGATCGGAGCTAATAATGACAATATCCTTCTTGCCAGCACAAAGCTCCTCGAGCGAAGGTGAGCCGTAAGGGTTGGCAAGCGACTCTTCTACCAGCTCTTCCTGCGATTTTGTAGTCTTAAACTCGTTTTGATGACCTTCCATCACACCCACGAAGTTCTTATCCTCGAGCTCTAGATGCAACGTCTTGTGGTCAAACGGTAGTTCACATTCAAACAATGACGAGCGCCCTCTTCCTTTCAACTGACACACTAGATAAACCGTTGGAAGGATACGCCGCTCACCGAAAAACACCACCGTCCACCGAGTCATTAACACAACGTTCATATTTGACCCACAACAAAACGGCCGCGATCCCAAACGGGACCGCGGCCGCAACAGTCATAAGGCGAGAAGCGCCAAATGCGCCACCGAGATAAACCCCATGCTGCGGCGACGGTGGCCGGGGTGATGATCATCCTCAACAAATCCTACGGATTCGTGGGCGAAGGGGCGCTGGTGGCTCCGCAGGCCAACGCCATGGCGGCGGTGATCCAGCCCCTGATGACCGGCGGCCAGACCCCGTGGATGCTCTATTTCTGCGGCGCTGCGCTGGCCCTTGTGCTCACGTCGATCGGCGTCCCGGCCCTCGCCTTCGCGCTGGGCATGTTCATCCCGATGGAGCTGAACGCACCGCTGGTCGTGGGCGGCCTGGTGGCATGGTTCGTATCGAACCGTTCGAAGGACGAGGGGCTCAACAAGGCGCGTTTCGACCGCGGAACGCTCATCGCCTCGGGCTTCATCGCCGGCGGCGCGCTGATGGGTGTGGTGAGCGCCCTCTTGAAATTCGCCGAGGTGGACTGGTTCCTGAGCGGCTGGGCGGCCTCGAACGCCGCCGAGTGGACGGGGCTGGCAATGTACCTC
>UQJV01000019.1 GCA_900541475.1 uncultured Collinsella sp. | reverse complement strand
GCAAGGCGGGGCCGAGGCCGCCTCGATCAATTTGCGAAAGAATCTTGACGGTACCGACTTCGGTTATAAACCTCGTTGAAAATGCGCTCTCCCGAAAAGACGATGACGGCAAGGCGGGCGTCTCTGTCGTCCGTTTTGAGCCCTGGAATTACCTCACGTCCGAGCAGCTGCTCGCTCAGTTTCTTAAGGAAGTCGGGAGTGCGCTTGATAAAGATGTACATGGGCGGCGCACGCTATTCGGCAAGTTATTCGGCAAGCTGTGCGGTAAGCGCCCCGAGGTGCTCAATGCTTTCGCGGCATATTCTGAAGCCTTGTTGATTACCGCCGGTGCCGCTGCCAGTTTGGCGGGCGCGCCGCTTGCAGGCGTTGCTGTGCCTGCCTTCGGCAAACGTTTGGCGAGCAGGTTGAGGAAATCCGCAGAAAGGGCGGGAAGCGTCTCTTCGAAGAAACAGAGACTTGAGGAGGAGCTCCTCAAGTTCGATGGGCGGGTCGTAGTGATCATCGACGACATTGATCGGCTGCCGAACGATCAGGTGCGTATGGTGTTTCAGCTCGTCGCCTCCCTGGCGAAGCTTCCGAAGATAAACTACCTTCTTTCATTCGATGAGGAGGTGGTTACGCGGGCTTTGAGTGAAGTCCAGAATTGCGATGGCGCCGAATATCTGGAGAAGGTGGTCCTAGTCCCTGTGCACCTGCCGTCCATTTCATCGGGCGATTTGGAGCGGGTGCTTCTCAAGGACATCAATGCGATTTTCAAGTCGTTTGCATACAGGCTGGAGGACCTCGACGACAAGAGGTGGAACGGCGTCCGCCTGACGTTTCTGAACAATCGGTTCTTCACCATAAGGGAGGTTCGACGGTTCACGAACGCGTTAAAGGCGAAGTTGAGCATCCTGCCGCGATTCTGCTGCTTCGAGGACGTCGTCGCCTTGGCGGTACTGGAACTCAAGGTGCCAAAACTCGTTGATTGGATTCGCGTGCACAAGGACCTCCTTTGCGGCACAATCGGATCGTCATTATATATGAATAACATGGATCCAAAAGACAACCTCGCCAATTTGGAGGAGCTGATTTCTAGGATAGTCCCGAGATCTGAAGCCAAGTGGGCGGTCGAGGCCGTCTGCAGGCTTTTCCCGCGGGTGGCAAATAAAACTGGCATGAGTCATTGCGTCTCTTACTCGAGGGAGAGCTTGAACGCTATCTGGCGGGCCGATTCCTTCAATCAATACTTCCATTCGAACATGCCGGACGGAATCGATATTCATGAGGTGCAGGATGCGTTAAATGTGAGCGAGGGCGGAGTATTGCTCGAAGACCTGCAAAGGCACGCCGAAGCGGGAAGCATGATCGACTTTGTATCGGCTATGAGGGCCCGTGTATCGACATTGGAGGAAGACCGTGCCGAGGTCGTCACTAGGGCGTGCCTTTTGGCCTTGGGTCTGAGCGAGGAAAAGAGCTACGCCCCTTTGGCCTCGACTAGCGCCGACCTGGAACTCATCAGACTCATCGAGTTGCTGTTCAAACGGTTGGGGCCTGCTAAGTCTGGCGAGATTCTGCGAGCGTCGGTGGACGAGAGCGAGGGGAGAGTAAACTATCCGCTCGTGCCTTTCTTGATATATCAGCTGGACAGCATGAATGCCACGGAAAATAGCGATTGCAAGACGCTTTTGCCCGAAGGCAGTATTTTCGAGCTTTCTGATGCCGTTTGCGCCAAGGTAGGCGAGGACGCCGCCGCGAGAAACCTGTTCCTAGACGATGAGTATCATTATGCGCTGATCTTGCTCAAGAAGCGTAAACCCAATGAATTTATGGCTTATGCGAAAAGGGTTGCCAATGCTGACGGGGCGGGGTGCGCGTCTTTTCTTTCGTTCGGGACGGGTCGCTACACATCGCTGGACAGCGGCGAAGTAACGAGCTTCTTATTCGATAAGACTGGTGTCGCAGAGGTGGTCGAGCTCGCAAAGATCGACGGTCTTCTTACTGCGGCGCGCGCAGACGGCAGCTTTTTCGAGTTGCCGGAAGACTGCCAGCTGGTTGCGGCAGCTTTCTGTGTTGCGAATGAAGATGATGCTAGGAACGAGGTCTCTGCTGAAGAAGCCGGTAGGTTCCTCGCGCGTTGGAGGCGAAATGCCAGGAGGGCGTGATTCTTCCTTTCACCGATTGGCAAAACGATTTACACCTAATTGTGAACATTGCCCACGCGATTTTTCTTTGCCCCCGCATTGATCTCGCTAGACTAATACTTGCTGCTACCAGGGCATTTTCTGGTGCACATTCTATTGGCTCCTTCGAAGATCGGAGCGGGTATGTTTGCTGCCGAGTCCCACGCCAGCCGTCATCACATTGCGATCGCTGCCATGGCCTGCCTATGCGTTTTGCTGGGCGGGCCTTCTTATGCCGCGGGCGCGGAGAGCCTCATCATCGCGGGCGCGACGTACTACGAGCCGGGCGTGTCGGGCCCCGGCTGGGCCTGGACCGATGCCGACCACCTGGAGCTTAACGGCTACGCGGGCGAGGCCATCGGCGCCGAGGGCGACCTGGTGCTGACGCTTGCCGGGCAAAACTCCGTGACGGAGTCGCATGCGCCCGATGCAGACATCACGCTGTGCGGCATGGAGGTGTGGGGCAACCTGACCCTTCGCGGCTCAGGGACCCTGATGGCGACGGGCTCGCAGTGCGGGATCCACGTATCGCAGGCACTCGTGGTGGACGGCTGCACTGTCGATGCCCGGGCGGACGGGGCCGATATTACGGACGAGGCGGTCGCCGGCGTGATCGCAGGCGACATAGCCGTGCGCGGCGGCGGGCGCGTCGTTGCCGCGGGCGCCGGGACCGGAGCGGGCGTGCGCGCCTACGGCGTGTATCTGCAGGATGCGGGCCTTGGCGTTGGTACGGCCGGCTGTCGGCTTTCCGTCGATGCCTCGTGGCTTGATGCGGTCGGTGCCGATGGCGGCGTTGCGTGTACGGGCGGGTCGCTTGTGTCCGCGCGCTTTGTGACGCCTGCTGGTGGGGCCTTTGGTGCTAGTGGCGTGGTGGATGCCGTAGGGGCCGTGGCACAGCATGTGGTGGTTGAGCCCGATGTCGCCACGCCCCCGGCGGGGGAGACCGACAGGAACGAGGTACCGAGCGATAGCGCGGACAAGTCTCCCGCCGATGCTAACCCCGCTGCCGGAGAGCCCACCACAGGACCCACGGCAAATCCGGCGCTGAAACCAGCGGCCGCGACAACCAAAACAACAACGACAGTAACCAAGACCACGGTCGCCAAGACAACCAAGACCAAGGCTGCCACCGCGACCACTTCGGCGCTCCCCAAAACCGGCGGCAGCAACTGGATCGCTGCATCTTTATCGTTATTCCTGCTGGGGTTGGTGCTTTTTGGTGCCACATATCGCTGCTGAGACTGCGCGACGCACCTAGCTGCAATACAAGACCTCTGTTGAAGCTTTAAGGGCAACATTTCCGGATAGGGAGCGTTGCCTTTTTCGTGCATGCAATGTATGACGTGCCATACCACTTAAATGACTATGTAATTATTTGTAATTACATAGTCTACTATTGTATATGCAGTATAATAAGGTTGCACTCACGCGATTGGAAGGTCTAAAAATGGCAAGCTCAACATTAACCATCAGGGTTGACGACGACCTCAAACGCGAGGCGGCGGAAGTTGCTGATTACTATGGACTTGATTTGTCGTCCGTGACTCGCGCTTTCTTCAAGCAAATGGTCAACACCCATCGCATCCCGTTGACTTTTGCCCCTGAGGAGCCCAGTGCCGAAAGCCTTGAGGCCATTCGCGAGGGGGACGCTTTTCTTGCATCTGGCAAAAAAGGACGGTTTGACAATGGCGCCGATCTGATCGCTGCTGCGATGGCACAATGAGCACGTTAACCGCAGAGTTCTCTGCAGCCTTCTCCCGAGATTTAAAGAAAAAAGCAAAGCGCCGTAAATGGGATTTATCTGAGCTTCAAAAGCTAATTGACCTGGTGCTACAGAATACACCTGAATCAATGGACATATTAAAGCGACGTCATAATATGCACCGGCTAGGCGGCAACTGGGCAGGGCGAAACGAATGTCACGTAGCAAACTCTGGCGACTGGCTTGTCATATGGTCATCAAACGAAGAGGTAGCTTTCTTCGAACGCACTGGCAGCCATGATGAGCTGTTCCGATAATTCCCTTAATATCGAAACCACCAAAACCATTCGGATTTCAACCTAATGGCATCCAATTTGTTAAATCTTGTTGGATATGTAGCTGCACAATGACGATTACCTGCCTATGCGTTTTGCTGGGCGGGCCTTCTTATGCAGCGGGCGCGGAGAGCCTCATCATCGCGGGCGCGACGTACTACGAGCCGGGCGTGTCGGGCCCCGGCTGGGCCTGGACCGATGCCGACCACCTGGAGCTTAACGGCTACGCGGGCGAGGCCATCGGCGCCGAGGGCGACCTGGTGCTGACGCTTGCCGGGCAAAACTCCGTGACGGAGTCGCATGCGCCCGATGCGGACATCACGCTGTGCGGCATGGAGGTGTGGGGCAACCTGACGCTTCGCGGTACCGGGACCCTGACGGCGACGGGCTCGCAGTGCGGGATCCACGTCTCGCGGGCGCTCGTGGTGGACGGATGCACCGTCGATGCACGGGCGGACGGGGCCGATATTTCTGACGAGGCGGTCGCCGGCGTGATCGCGGGCGACATGACCGTGCGCGGCGGCGGGCGCATCGTTGCCGCGGGCGCTGGGTCCGGAGCGGGCGTGCGCGCCTACGGCGTGTATCTGCAGGATGCGGGCCTTTGCGATAGCGCGGCCGGCTGTCGGCTTTCCGTCGACGAATCGCGGCTCGATGCGACCGGTGCCGACGGCGGTGTTGCGTGCACGGGCGGGTCGCTTGTGTCTGCGCGGTTCGTGGCGCCTGCGGGAGGGGCCTTCGGTGCCGGCGGCGTGGCGAATGCTTCCGGCGACATGGCGCCGCATGTGGTGATCGAGCCCCAGGGCGCCACGGCGCCGGCGGGGGAGACCGATGGACGCGACGTGCCGGGCAGCGGGACGGGCGAGCCTGATGGTGGCGCCGGTCCCGCTGCAGAGCAACCCGGTACGGAGCCAACGACGGTTCCCGCAATGAAGCCTGCGGCTACGTCGCCCAAGACAAACATAACGACCAAGACGAGGGTGACCAAGACCACGGTGCCTGCGCCGTCCAAGCCTAAAGCCACCAGCGCGACCGCAGCGACACTCCCCAAGACCGGCGACAGCAACTGGATCGCAGTCTCCTTTACGTTTTTCCTGCTTGCTACAGTGCTTCTAGCTGCCGCATGTCGTTGTTGAGATAGCTGCCATTTGGAAGAAAGAGACATTCACAAGGTATAACTATTTGCGTGTTTGTCTATAGGCACCCAATTATCGAAGGCAGAGGCCATACGGACGTGATCATGGGCTGAATCGTGACATGCGACCCAGGTCCACATGAATGAGAAAAGCATTCAATAATGTCGCAGGTTAGACTGAAGGCAACGAAAGGGCACCGGGATCTTTGTCGACCCTGGTGCCCAAGCGAAAGACCATCAGAGTTACCTCGCAATATTCGACGGTGCTAAAGCGGGCAAATATTAAACCGGACTCATTGGTGAGCTGTATGAGCTGGTTTCTTAGTGACATCCCGGATTGTCTATAAGCAAAAGTCTGGTGTTTCGGAAATGTTGTACCGTACGCCAAAACTGTCAATCTCTTGTTTTAATACAGCCCACTCAATTTCTAAAAGCAGCCGCATAACATCGTAAATTGTCACAATGCCTCGAATCCCCTTGCTCCTCATCCGCACGAGTTCGTAAATCAATTGAACAGAAATCGTTGCTGTATACGGTTCACCGCTTCTATCAAGATTTAATGCTCTTGCAGCATCAATGATCGCGGTGCCAAATAGAAGCTCAGGGCAAATCCCTTCAGCGGGGTTTTCGATTGTGATATTTACCTTATCTGCGCAAAGCTCAATTTCTGTTTCTCCGGCTCTGCTTTGTTTGAGAAAGGGTTCCGTTTTACCTAGACCTAAAAATTCCGTTCTTTTAAGACGCTGCCTGCGGCAGCTCTCCTTAAACATATTGTTACGACAATCTATGATGGCGGCATTCGCAATCTGGTCAGTCAGGCATTGGTAAAAACCTATTAGGATCCAATCGACCTCGCAAGATGCCTTGAAAAGGAGATCGTAAATTTCCGCATAAAGTGGGCATTGTCCACTGTCGAGGCGGGCCACTCTTGTTCCATCGTGAATGAATAATCCCTGAAAATCTGAATGAATTTCAATTAAATAGCCCAATTCAATGCGTCCATCATCACCGCTAAGTTCAGTAAGGTGATTGCGGTATTTAGGTAATTTGCGAGCATGACCTGTTTTTCCACCAAACAATCGGGCATCTAGAGAGCGCGTCAGATCGTCACAGCATGCACAGCTTTGATGATATTTTGCCAACGAGACATAGTTTGCGACGATGCTCGCCAATTCCTCCGGCAAAACATCGTCGGCTTCAAGCCTTGACATTAGCTTTTCGCGCTCAGCTTTCAACGCAGATGTGAGCTCAGCAGATTTTGATTGAGCGTTTCGACCATGTTTGATGTTATGGTCGATTCTAAAATGCTCCAAACCAACAATGGATCCATTTTCGCGGGTAATAACAATATCAGGGCACTCGCTGTCTGCGTTAATAGATCCACACACCTTCAAGGCAGCTTTCTTCTTGTATCCACCCGAGGCCATTGATAGCCTAAGAACATCATTGAACACTTGCTCTTCGTGCGCGTTCTGGTCGCTTTTGTTCTTGCTCATGCCGGATCCTCCGCCCTTATAAGTAAAACATAATTCAACTCGCGCTCTTATAGAAGGTGCGAGGCCCTCGTCACAAGTGAATGAATGACGAGGGCAAACAGGGTTAAGGTATGACCTCCGTGTTACCTTTCAGCCCTACCCAAATTCAAATTTATTATGCTGCTTTATCAATTTGAATAGCGGGGATCCTCGATTTCTTTCTTCCTAAGCTTGTGCTGGTTCCAAAGTCGGTCTGGCCCCTTTTAGATGCAACTTTGTATTTCTCAATCTGAGTTCTATAGCCTTCAATCAGCTCCAATAAAGACTCATCGAGAAACAGCAACATTTCGCTTCCGTCATATCCCTCAGCGGTATCATCCACGAACTTGCATTCTGTTCTCGGCATATCGAAGGTGCACTTTCGGAGAAGGTTCTCAAGTATTTCTAGGCGGCGAACCAGAACGCCTGCATCATCTATAACATCCAGCCAACTGGACCCGTCCTTGCAAAACAACATTTCGTCCCTTTCGTTTTACAGCTCTGATGGACAAAAGAAATCTAAAGCCGCGTGCGGACATCATTAAAAATTGTTCTTAAAAGCAGTGTAGAAAATCAGTTTCAGACATTATGTTGTATAGACTTGCTGAGACCTTTAGTTTGAATCTCAATTTAAAGTAGATATTTGTTCGAAACTAACAAATAATGGTTTTAAAACAATATAATTTTCCTTGTTATTAAAGAATGTCTGCGGTGAATCAACTTTTTTGAAAAGGATTCTGAAGATGATCCTCAATTTTTCATTTAAGAACTTTCAGAGCTTTCGAGATGCTCAACAGTTCTCGTTTGAACCGATTTCGAGCAAAAAGGAACTTGGGCCTGTGCGAGTGGCTGCGGTTTACGGCGCAAACGCGTCAGGCAAATCAAATTTCCTAAATGCTCTTTACTTTGTCTCTTACTTTGTTCGTACAGGTTATGCGGCAGGCGATGCGAATTCTCAAATACCCATCGTCCCCTTTTTACTTGACTCGGAATCCCAATCAAGTGACACAGAATTCTCGATAGATTTTATCGCTAGCAACTTAAAGTATGAGTTTTCATTTGGTGTGAACAAAAATGAGGTTACATATGAAAACCTCACTGTGTATCGATCAAAACAGCCGTCCCTTCTCTATGACCGCTCTTCGATAAACGGGGAACAGTCAATTAAATTTGGTAGTACCTTTACAGGTGCAAAAAAACAACTTTGGGATATCACGCGCAATAATTCTTTGTTCTTATCTGCCGCAGCGGCGGCTGGAAGTGATGTAATTCAACCCGCATTCACAGCTCTTGCCAATGACATCAATCTCTATGATGCAACGCATTATCTAGCAGAACTCGCCACCATAAAAAAGCTGTTTATCAACGATGACGCTCGAGCTCAGATGCTATCTCAGCTCATTAAATATGCTGATATCGGAATTGACGGCATAGATGTCCGTCAATCGGAAGGCGTCATGGGTTTAAAAGACTCACTCATTGGACTCGATGAGATTCCGGAAGAGGCACGTAATAAAATTGCAGAAGACTTTAAATTGTCGTTCGCTTATGACCTGTTCTTCCACCATAAAGGCTCGGGAGATGGCTTTTGGCTGGGCTCCGCCCATGAATCGGAGGGCACAAAAGCTGCGCTGGCGTTTTTCTCGGTAGCCTTACGTTCTTTAAGCAGTGGGGCCACAACAGTAATTGACGAGCTTGATTCGAGCCTTCATCCTACGCTCCTGCGCGACTTCGTCTCACTGTTCGCCGATCCCGACACAAATCCAAAGGGCGCGCAGCTAATCTTCTCGACCCATGATGTCACCTTGATGACGCGAACCAGCCCTATGGAAGAGGTGCTTGAACGTGACCAGGTCTGGTTTGTGGAAAAGGACTCTGAAGGTGCTTCGCAATTAATTGCTGCGATGGAGTATTCGCCTCGTGCAAATGAGAATCTGGGGCGCAATTACTTAAACGGTGTCTATGTGCCGCTGCCCAACCCAAGTTTTCATCAACTTGTGGCCCAACTCATGAAGGAAGGCGCTGACATAAATGGCTAAGGCAGAAAGGAGAGGGCTTGCTCGCGGCCGCAAAAAGCAGACAAGAGCCAAGCGAAAGCGCCACCTAATTGTGTCCAATGGAAAGGTGACCGAAACCGAATATTTTAACTTCCTTATTACTGAAATGGACGTTCGCGGAAGCGTGCTGTATCGGCATATTGACGGAGACCCTTTGAAGGTGGCCAAGCAGCTTTCGCGAGAGCTCGATTCAGATAAAAAGGCCGTTAAAGCAGGCGAAATCGAAGCATTGAGTTCCGCATGGATCGTGGTCGATTCAGATGAGTTCAGAAACCTAGCCGCAGCAGAACGAGAAGCAAAGACAAAGGGAGTTAGGCTCGCAATCTCTAATCCATGTTTTGAAGTATGGCTTATCGATCATATCTCACCATGCCCGGAAACTTTTGCATCGACGCCACAATGTGAGAAAAGAGCGCGCGACCTTGGCGTTCTAAAATCTACTGACCCCAACAGGTCCTCCGCGTCAAAGTTCAAGTCGGTAAATCTCGAAATGATTGACGGCAACAAGGGCCAGGCTTTGACCAATGCCGCAAAGCACAATACGGATGATAAACGTCGTGCAAGAGAAATGAATCCGGACAACGTTGCCGCCTATCAAGTATGGACAGACTTGCCTGATCTTGTAGATGACGTATTTGGATCGGGTAACTAGTGCGATTCATCCCGCGTTAGGGGCAGGCTTTTAACTCAAAAAGTTGTAAACGAGGTAGCAATGCTTTGGAGCTATGTTCAGCTAGATGACGGCACTCAGTTTGCTTACTCAGAGACAAGAGATGACGGTACCGTTCGCGTAGCCGTCGAGCGTCCGGTTGACCTTGGCTCTGACCATGCGGAATGCTTCTTGCCTGCGGTTAATTGGTTCAATGTCGAAGGTTTTTCTACTGACGATCTGGATTTTTTGACCGAGTTCGTCAGATCAAACGCTCCGTTTATCTTCGAGCTTGCAGAACGGCAAAAGCCGGACCGGCGGTTTCGGCGCTGGCCCCCTGACGCTCTACTGTTGAACGGAAAATATCCCATGATTTCGCCTTCCGACATATCCACCGTCGCCTCCCGCGTGCTGGCTCAATACGACGTCAGCGAAGCCTATTTATTTGGCTCGTTTGCCCGAGGCGAGCAAACGCCCGATAGCGATATTGACTTGCGCCTAGTCTGCGGCAACACCATGACGTTCGGCACGCTTTACGAACTCACCCATGAGCTCGAGAGGGAACTTGGGCGAAAGGTTGATATCGTCACCAACCCACCAGAGCACATGCGCCCGGCATTCCGCAAAAGCATCGAGCAAGATGAGGTGCGTGTCTATGAAGCTCTGTAAGCAGGACGAGGCGTTAGTGTGCTCCGGCATGATCAGCAAGTCTGAATTTTGTCGCATACTTCCGGACTCGGCGAGCCTTAGAAGCAAGTATTGAACTCAAACTCGGTTCCAGACACCCTCTTGCTATTTGAATACAGGTATCGCTCTAGCGATAGTATGTTATACTATCGCTAGAGCGATACCTGTTAGGAGACTCGCGTGGAACTGTGGCATGGTTCTCAGAAAATCATTGAGACTCCCCAGCTTGGCCTGGGGAAAATCCATAACGACTATGGACAGGGATTCTATTGCACAGAGAGCCTCGACCTTGCAAGGGAATGGGCATGCTCGCGCGATGCCGATGGCTTTGCGAATCGCTATGAACTCGATATAGCCGATCTCAAAGTTCTCGACTTGCTATCGCCGCAATATTGCGTCCTGCATTGGATAGCGTTGCTCGTTGAGCATCGTTCTTTTCGCAAAGATACCGCCATTGCCGCGGGGGCGTGCGAATATCTCCATGATCACTTTCTACCTCAGACGAGCACTTGCGACGTAATAAGGGGGTGGCGTGCGGACGACTCGTACTTTAGCTATGCCAGAGCTTTTGTAAACAATACGATCACCGTCGATCAGCTTGGACGATCTATGAGGCTCGGTAACCTGGGGGAGCAGATTGTGCTCAAAAGCGAGCGTGCGTTTAAGAGCATTCGTTTTGCTGGATTTGAACGTGCGCAGCAAGCTCTGTATGGTCCATTGGCCAAGGAACGAGATGAAGCGGCAAGGGCGCAGTATCGGGAGCTCCTTGCCGAAAACCCGTTTGAGGGAATACGTATCGTCGATATCATTCGAGAGGGGATGACGGGCGATGACCTACGCCTACAGTGAGATGTATCTCGAGGATGCAATGAGAACGCTGGGCGAGGCGGTCGATTTTGCTCTCTGTGACCAAGGGCTGACTCCAGCCGAGTTGACGGCGATCATGTCGAACGCTCTTGAGATGAAACAGTTTGAGCGCGGTATGCCTCGCGTCGTCTGCGGCATGGCGGGCGACGAGCTCGCGCGCGATATTATCGCCCATGCGGGACTGACCCCCGTCAGATGTAGGGAGACCTATCCGTTCGACCGTTCGCCTCAGTATTGGGCGGGGTGGGTTATGGCCTATACGCAATGGATGAGCAGCTTGGGCTTTAATAAGCTACTCGAAGTCGCTCCGCTCGATTGGATCATCGGCTCGTACCATCCGCTCCACGAGGCCTCCGAAGATAAATTCGCCCAGATTGTCATCGAAAAATGGAACAACGCCCAAGCGGACAAAAAGGGCCTCAAGGCGGCACGAAAGGCTGCCGGACTAACGCAAAAACAGCTCGCCGCCCAATCGGGGGTTAAGCTTCGCGCCATACAACTCTACGAGCAGAACCAGCTCGACCTACGCCGCGCCTCGGTTTCCTCGGCATTGGCGCTTGCAGACACCCTAAACTGCACCATCGAAGACCTCGTCTGGCAACCGATTGCTCTGGAGTACGACTCGCAGGCTATTTCGTCTGTAAAGCTATAGAGGAGTCAGACATGCCTTGGAGCCATGTTCAACAAGATGACGGCGCTGATTGCGTTGCTCAAGAAGATCATTCAACTTCGCACGTGGCAAATACAGCATCACCGATTTTGCTCGGCGGCACCACGTCAATCGACGAAGCTATTCGGCTGACCATTTCGAACATGCCCAACGCGCTCAGGCTCTTGGAGAACTCATGATGGCGGACACGAAGCCGGGAGCGCATCCGTTCGCGCCGCTCGTGCTCGATGATGCCGGTTCGCTCGAAGATATGGCCGCGGCCGTGATGCGCCTGCACAGCACGTTGATGACGGTCGGGCGCTGCTATACAACCGACGCCACAGGCGACCGGGCCGCGCTTGAGCTTGGACGCGTCGAGTCCGTGCTTGCGGGTGCATTCTGTACGATATTCGGTCAATCGCCGGCCGATCGCTTCACAGACATCTTTGACCAGGTCACCTACGTGGCCGAGCACATGGTCAAGGACCACATCTTTGAAGACGGTAACAAACGAACCAGCCTTGTCTTTGCGTTGTCCGTCTTAAGGTTCGCAGGCACTCCGGTCGTGCTGTCTGACAGCCCCGAACCAAAGGACAACCAGTACTACGCCTGGATCCAGGACCTCGTTTCCAGTCGCCGCACGAACAGCGAGCTAGCCGAAGAGCTGCGCTGCGGATTCGTTGCGGGCACGGGCGATCTGTCGCTCGTATAGAATCTAAGCATCCGCACGCCGGTTAATGAATTGATTGGACGCCACATGGAACTCCCTAGCACCCTGTGCAGCAATGTCTACGACTTTGCGTTTTGCCCCGAGCCCTGCTACGACCGTCTGGTCGATCTCGCCGACCCCGAGGACTGGGGTCCCGGCAACCGCATCCTCAAAAACTACCTGTCGTTTTCGTTTAGCCGCGCGGTGTTCCTGACCGAGCGCGACGTGGACCAGACCGCCCCGTCCAACTTGCCGCTGGTGTTCGACGACGACCGCTGCCTATTCAACACCGGCCTGTACACGCGCCGCTACGAGACCATCTACGGTCTGTTTGAGCCCAACACCAAGCCCGATGCGCGCCAGCGCTGGTTTTTGAAGGGTTTCTTTAAGGAAAGCGATCCCATGCTGGTCTCGTTTGAATACCTGCCGTGCCGCGTGCGCTTTGCCGAGGACCCCTCCGAGCTGGTCTTTGACTACCGCCTGCCCATCCGTTCCAACATCGACCACATTCTGGGCGACGAGGAGAACCTTACGCGTATTCCTGCCAGCCTGATGGGGGAGGACAACTCGCTGCTGCTGCGCCGCGCTTTTGAGGGCGCCGTCGTCGAGGCCGCCCGCCGCGCCGCCGCAAACTACACGCTCGCTGTGCCGCAGTTCTACGGCGGCCGGATCCAGCTGCTCTTGCCGCTGTGCCTGACCGGCGACAAGCCCGAGCTGGCGCTGACCATCCAGCGCGAGGACGGTTTCTACGCAGCGCGTACCTGTCTCACGCTCGACATGGCTTACAACAACGCGCGACTTATCTGCCGTCCTGAGACTTCGTGGATCAAGCGATAAAGGGCTGTTGAACTGGTGGTTTGTCGCGTACCCTGATTGCGGTTGCGCGGTTTGCTCCCACGAATTTAAAATCGAGGGCAAAAAGTTCTTGGTAAACCGCGCGTGGCTATGTTAGTATCTCTTTTGCCGAAAGGCGACGGGCGATTGGCTCAGGGGTAGAGCATATCCTTCACACGGATGGGGTCACAAGTTCGAATCTTGTATCGCCCACCATCTAAAGCACAGGTCAGAGGTGTTAATCCTCTGGCCTTTTTCTTTTTGACACCAAGGGTGACACCAAAATCGAATCGAAAAATTTAAACGCGTTTCTAGCTGATCTCTCATGTGCTGACGTCATCGCGCGTTTTGCATAAAGCTCATGCGATCTTTCATTGAATTTGCCATGGGATTCACGCACAAATGTGGAGATAGGGACCACGACCCCAGAACGCCTGCCAGCAGATTTGTGCCACGCGGCGATCTTTAGGCGAAATGCGTCAAGCTATTTGTCGGCATTTGGTCAGCTTCCGGTACTTGCCGGCATGATGCCGCCATTGATAATCGGTCTACCTGCAAACATAACGGCACGCAGCCAAAGCTAGGGGAGGCCCATATGGACGAAATCATTTGTGCAAACACCGCGTTCCGCTACTGGCGCTGCCCGCCGCAGGTGCGCGACCTCTACCCGCACCTGCCCAACTCCGAAGACGGCTGGCGGGCCCTATCCCAATCACCCTTTGTAGTCGACATCCTCAAGACCCCGATTATTACCACAACAGTGCCCGGTGGCGTTAATTACCATTCGGGATTACGGACAACAATCCACTGTGATGATGCTTCGGAGGTAGATAGCACGCTGGAAACCGCGATGAGCTTTAGGGTTACCAATCCACTTGCGACGCTATTTACCATGGCGCGCTTTGTATCTCCAACTGATCTTGTCCTTGGCATGTACGAATTCTGCGGATGGTTCTCAGTCTTTGAGCCCACGGTAACAGCAGAAGCGGAACTAGACAAAGCCAATGAGGCTGCCGAGAATGCAACCACCGAATCCCTCTTTGACCTCGATGAAAGCCAAGACGAACCACAATGGAAACGCGTTTATGCGCGCATAAAAGTCAAAGAACAGGTAAATACGAAGGAGCCCAACGGACAAAAGAAAACGAAGGAGGTCACAAGGCTAAAGGGCACGTCGCTCTGGATGAGGAAACCGCTCATCGGATTACACGAGCTTCATGAGTACGCCAGTAAGATGAAAACACGAAAGTGGGGTACAAAGTTTTACAACGCCGCACAGCTGGTGACAGGTATAGCAGCTTCTCCGCTTGAAGTTGCAGGAATTTTATTGCTATCGCTTCCTCGCTCTCGCGGCGGTGCCGGCTTTCGAAGCGTTTACGTTAACGACCTTACGCCGCTTACCGCATCGGCGCAGAGCATTGCAGGGCAAAGAGTCTGCTACGGGGATATAGTGATCGTAAATCCAACCATAATGAAAGCAGGCATCGCGGAGATTCAGGGGGAGGTCATCCACGGATCAGGCGCCGTGCTGGACCACGATGCCAAACGCATGACAGCGCTGCAAAGTATGGGGTATGACGTCTTCCTGGTTACGCATGACATGCTTAACGATGCCGAGCAGCTTGATGCGATCGTGAGAAGTCTTTGCTCGCGCTTGGAATTACGCTATAGGTGCAAAACTAAGGCGCAAAAGACGACGGAAATGGAGCTACGAGCCAACGTACTGTGCAACTGGCTGGAAATCGGTCGTTAGACGGATGCCCTGCTCATTTCCGGGCGCCCTCGGTCGGCTGCCCGCGATGCCGCCGGAAAGTTTTTCCGAAATTGTCCTTGCATCGTGGTCCGAGTTCCCGTATAGTACTTCTTCGCACGGGGGCGTAGCTCAGCTGGGAGAGCGCTTGACTGGCAGTCAAGAGGTCAGGGGTTCGATCCCCCTCGTCTCCACCCGAGCATTGAATGAGGCTCCAACGCAAGTTGGGGCCTTTTTTCATATAGGAACACAAGGTCAAAGGCGGCACCATGATCCTCCTGGTCGACAAGATCGAAAAAAGCTTCGGCGCGCGCGTCCTCTTTAGCGGCGCGTCCTTCCAGATCAACCCCGGCGAGCGCTTCGCGCTCGTGGGCCCTAACGGCGCCGGCAAAACCACCATGCTCAAAATCATCATGGGCATCGACAGCCCCGACGCCGGCCAGGTCCAGTACGCCAAGGACTGCCAGGTGGGCTACCTAGAGCAGGAAACTAATCTGGAGCACAAGGACACCACCATCCTTGCCGAGGTCATGGCCGCCGCCAAGGAAATCCGCCGCATGGGCGAGCGCGCTAACGAGCTGCAGGCCCAAATCACCGAGCTCTCCGAGCAGGGCAAGGACGTCGACGCACTCCTTAACGAGTACGGCCAGGTCCAGGACCGCTTTGAGCACCTGGGCGGCTACGAGCTCGAGAGCAACGCCCGCAAAATCCTGTCCGGCCTGGGCTTTAAGGTCACCGACTTTGAGCGCCCGTGCTCCGAGTTCTCGGGCGGCTGGCAGATGCGTATCGCGCTGGCAAAGCTCTTCCTGCGCCACCCCGACCTGCTGCTTCTAGACGAGCCCACCAACCACCTGGACCTCGAGAGCGTCCAGTGGCTGCGCGGCTTTATCGCCAACTACGACGGCGCCGTCCTCATCGTCAGCCACGACCGCGCCTTCATGGACGCCTGCGTCGACCACGTCGCCGCACTCGAAAACCGTCGCGTGACCACCTACACCGGCAACTACAACAGCTACCTCAAGCAGCGCGAAGACAACCTGGAGCAGATGCGCGCCAAGCGTGCCGCCCAGGAGCGCGACATCGCCCACATGCAGGTCTTCGTCGACAAGTTCCGCTACAAGCCCACCAAGGCTGCCCAGGCTCAGGAGCGAATCCGCAAGATCGAGCAGATCAAAAAGGAGCTTGTCATCCTGCCCGAGGGCCACAAGCACATCGACTTTAAGTTCCCCGACCCACCGCGCTCCGGCGACATGGTCGTGGGGCTCGAGGGCGTCTCCAAGTCCTACGGCAACAAGCATATCTACAGCGACATCGACCTCAAGCTCTACCGCGGCGAGCACGTGGCGCTCGTCGGCCCCAACGGCGCCGGCAAGTCCACGCTCATGAAGATCCTCGCCGGCCTGGAGCCGCCCACCACCGGCACCCGCGACCTAGGCACCAACGTCGGCGTCGCCTACTACGCCCAGCACGCACTCGAGGGTATGACCGAGTCCAATACCGTCCTGCAAGAGATCGACACCGTTACGCCCAAGTGGACCGTGCCGCAGCAGCGCAGCCTGCTGGGTGCCTTCCTGTTTAGCGACAACGACGCAATCGAAAAGCAGGTCCGCGTCCTCTCCGGCGGCGAAAAGGCACGTCTGGCCCTTGCCAAGATGCTCGTGGCCCCCGAGGCGCTCCTGTGCCTGGACGAGCCAACCAACCACCTGGACATCGATTCGGTGGACATGCTCGAGAACGCCCTGCAAAACTTCCCCGGCACCATCGTGCTGATCAGCCACGACGAGCACCTGGTGCGCGCCGTGGCCAACCGCGTGATCGACATCCGCGATGGCAAGGTCACGGTCTATGACGGCGACTACGACTACTACCTCTACAAGCGCGAGGACCTCGCAGCCCGCGCCGCCGCCGAAGCGGCAGGGGAGAGTGCGCCGACCGCGGCCAAGCCCGCCAAGGCAACCGCCGCCCAGGCCGATGCGCCCGCCGCCACCCCCAAGCCTGCCGAGGGTAAAAAGACCAAGGAGCAGAAGCGTGCCGAGGCCCAGGCCCGCGCTGCGCTCAACAAAAAACTCAAGGGCGTGCGCAACCAGCTCAAGAAGATCGAGGCAGAGCTGGACAAAAAGCGTGCTCGCTATGACGAGCTTATGGAATTGATGGCAAGCGAAGAGCTTTATGCCGATCAGGATAAGTTCAACGCCGCGCTGGGGGAATATAACGGCCTTAAGCAAGAGCTGCCCAAGCTCGAGGACGAATGGTTGGAGCTTTCCACACTGATCGAAGAGGAGACCGCGCGTGAACTCTCGTAAGGCCGCTGCCGTGGCGATGAGCATCATCGCCATCGCCTGTCGCATCTGCGGCATCTTTATGAGCACGATGACCGTGCTGCTGTGCTTTAGCGGCCTCACCGCCAAGCTGCAGATCGTGGGCTTTGTCGTTGAGCTTTCGCGCGCGCTGCCGAGCGCCATCGCCGGCTACGGCGTCATCACCTCACCGTTTGGCGGCGTGTTCCGCTTAGATTACGCTATCGTCGCTGTGATCCTGTTTGCAATTGACTACCTGCTCACGCGCGCCTCGCGCCGCGTCCGCTAGGGGAGCGCCATGTCCAGCAGCTACATCATGAGCCTTCTCGCCAGCGCCGTCGCCGTCATCGTGGGCATCGTGATCCACGAGAGCGCACACGCCGCCGCGGCCTGGGCGCTCGGCGACAAGACGGCCCGTTCGCGCGGCCGCGTGTCGCTCAACCCGCTTAACCATATCGACCCGTTTGGCACCATCATCCTGCCGCTGCTCATGCTCGCGGCCGGCGGCCCAGTGTTCGCCTTCGCCAAACCCGTGCCCGTCTACCTCAACAACCTCAAGCACCCCAAGCGCGACGAGGTCCTGGTGAGCGTAGCCGGCCCCGCATCGAACATCTCGCTCGCGTGCCTCGCTGCCGCCCTCATGCACGCGGCATATGGCAGCCTCTATACCAACATGTCCTTTGCCCTGGCGTCACAGATCATGAACTTCGGCGCCACGTTTATCGTAGTCAACCTGTCGCTCGCGTTCTTTAACCTCGTCCCGATCCCGCCGCTCGATGGCTCGTCGATCATCGTGCCGTTCCTCAAAGGCAAGGCGCTCAACAATTATTACCGTCTGCAGCAATACGCTATGCCCATCCTCATCATTGTGCTGTATCTACTGCCCATGTGGACCGGCATCGATGTGATCGGCCGCTATTTCGACGTTACCGTGTATCCGCTTGCTGAGCAGCTGCTCAACTTCGCAATCGCCGGCATCTAAGGTAAACTTACAGGTCGACCGTGCAAAACGGTCGTAATATGCACCCAAACCGCGCCGCGAAGGCGCCGTCAAAGGAGGTCGAAGATGTCGTATCGCGTGTCGACGCAGGTCTACAGCGGACCGTTCGACCTGCTGCTGCAGCTGGTAACCCGCCAAAAAGTAGATATCGGCGCTATCTCCATCAGCGAGGTGGCCGAGCAGTACCTTGCCGAGGCCGAACGCATCGAGGCGCTGGACCTGGACGTGGCGAGCGACTTTTTGCTAGTCGCGGCAACCCTTTTGGACATCAAGGCTGCCTCGCTGGTGCCGCAGGAGGCCCCGCGCAAAGTAGATGACGACGATGACGAGTTCGACGAAGACCTCGAGGAACTCAGCGCGCTCGACGGCGATGCCCTGCGCGAGGTCCTGATTCAGCGCCTGATCGCTTACAAGCAGTTTAAGGGCGCGGCTGCGGCCCTCGGTGCCCGCATGCAGGCCGAAAGCCGCATGCATCCGCGTGTGGCCGGCCCCGACCCCGAGTTCCTGGGGCTCATGCCCGACTACCTGGCCGGCATCACCCTGCGCGGTCTGGCCGTCATCTGTGCCGACCTGGACGGCAAGCGACAGACCTTCTTGCTGGAGGCCGAGCACGTGGCACCGCATCGCGTGCCGCTCGACCTGACCGTGGCCTCAGTCGACCGCTTTACCATGGCGCACCAGACCTGCACCTTCCGCGAGCTGTTGGACGGCGACGCCACGACCGAGCAACTCGTCGTCACCTTTTTGGCCATGCTGGAGCTCGCCAAGCGTGGCTCGCTCACGCTGAGCCAGGACGAGATCTTTGGAACCATTCAAATCAACCGCGTCGAGGGCGCCGAGGCATACGTGCCTGGCGAGGGCCCCGAGCTCACCGAATAGGAGCTGCAACCATGTCAACCCTTTCCACGCTGGAGGCAAACAGCCTCAAAGGCGCCCTCGAGGCGCTGCTGCTGGTGTCGAGCGACCCGGTGAGCGCGCCCGCGCTGGCAGGTGCGCTGGATATCGCCCCCGGCGAGTGCGCATCGCTGCTCGCCGAGCTCAAGGTTGAATACGAGGAGGCCAACCGTGGCTTTCAGCTGCGCGAGGTCGCCGGCGGCTGGCGCCTGTTTACGCATCCCGCCTACCACGACGTGGTCGAGGCCTATGTGCTGAGCTGGGACACGCAAAAGCTGTCGCAGGCGGCGCTCGAAACACTGGCCGTCATCGCATACCACCAGCCCGTGACGCGCGAGGTGGTCAAAGGCATCCGCGGCGTCAATTCTGACGGCGTCATCGCGTCGCTCGTGGACAAAGGTCTGGTGCGCGAGCTCGGACGCGACCCCCAGCGCAGTCAGGCCATCATCTACGGCACGACCAACGCCTTCTTGGAAAAGTTCGGTCTGCGCTCCACCCGCGACCTGCCCGACCTGGAGCAGTTTGCCCCCGACGAGCAGTCGCGTCAGTTTATCCGCGAACGCCTGAGCGGCCGCAGCATTCAGTCCACGCTCGAGGAGCAGGCCGAGGACCTGGACGAGGAGCGCGAACTGCTCGATACCGATGTTGACGATGTTGAGGCAATCGAGGACTTGGAGACCCTGGTCGTCGACGAGACCTCGGAGGATTTGCATGACGAGGATTAACGAAGTAGGGGAGACGCGCGCCGGCGCTGCGGTACCCAACGCGGATACGCACGAGTCCGACGCCCAGCCCGTCTATCCGCACACCATGCGCCTGCAGCGCTTTTTGGCGCGCGCGGGCGTGGCGAGCCGCCGCGGGTCGGAAGACCTGATGACTGCCGGCCGCGTGACCGTCAACGGCCAGGTCGCGACCGAACTGGGCACCAAGGTCGACGTCGACCGCGACCATATCGAGGTCGACGGCATGCCCGTCAAGCTCAACCAGGGCGCCGTGTACTTGATGCTCTACAAGCCGACCGGCTACCTCACCACCATGAGCGACCCGCAGGAGCGCCCTTGCGTGGCCGACCTGGTCCCCCGCGACCGCTTTCCGGGACTATTCCCGGTGGGCCGCCTGGACCGAGACACCACAGGCCTTTTGCTCTTTACCACCGATGGCGACCTGTCGCAGGATCTGCTGCACCCCAGCAAGCATGTCTATAAGACCTACCAGGCGCTCGTGGACGGCCACCTGACCGATCGCGACTTAGAACCACTCCGCCGCGGCATCGAACTCGACGACGGCCTGTGCCAGCCGGCGATCTGCCGCGTCATCAACGCGCGCGAGGCAGAGGCCGTGGCTCCGCAAGGCGTCAAGCCCGGCACCACCGCCGTGGAGGTCATCATCCGCGAGGGGCGCAAAAACCAGGTCAAGCGCATGCTGAGCAAGATTCACCATCCGGTAATCCGCCTGCATCGCTGCAACTTTGCCGGCCTGGAGCTCAAGGACGTGGCCAAGGGCTCGTGGCGCGAGCTCACCGACCGCGAGGTACAGGTCCTCAAGGCCGGCGGCATCCCGCCCAAGCAGGCGAGCGCCAAGCGCAACGGCGGCAAGCCCCAAGACACGCCCGCCAGCCGCACGCGTCACCACGGCAGCCACGGCTCCGCACCCAAGCGCAACACCTACCGCGAGCGCTACACAGGCTAGGCAACCCGCCGCGCCCCTGCCCCCGCGAACCATACCAGCACGTCAACCATCGAAAGGAAGCATTGCATGATCGTTGCCATCGACGGCCCCGCCGGTTCCGGCAAATCCACCATCGCCAAGGAGATCGCCCGCCAGCTGGGCTTTAACAAGCTCGACACGGGCGCCATGTATCGCGCCGTCACCTTCGCCGCGCTCGACCGCGGCATCGATCTGAACGACGAGACGGCCATCGACGCCCTCGCCGAGCAGATCGAGATTCGCTTTACCAACGGCACCGGCGAGGATACGCGCCTGACCATTGACGGCCAGGACGCTTCGGCCGCCATTCGTACCCCGCAGGTCGACGCCAACGTGTCCAAGGTCTCGGCCTACCCGGGCGTGCGCGCCACCATGCTCATTCACCAGCGCCGCGCCGCCGAGGACCGCGATATCGTGGCCGAGGGTCGCGACATCGGAACCGTCGTGTTCCCCAACGCGCAGGTCAAGGTCTTCCTGACCGCCGACCCGCGCGAGCGCGCCCGCCGCCGCGTGCTGCAGCGTCACCAAAACGACGCCCAGCCGCTTACTGCCGAGCAGCTCGAGGCCGAGGTCGACGAGACTCTCGACGCCCTTAAGCAGCGCGACAAGCTTGACAGCAGCCGCGAGGTCGCCCCGCTCGTGCCCGCCGAGGACGCCGTGCACGTCGACTCCACCGCCCATACCATCGACGAGGTCGTCCGCATTATCGAGGACCTCATCAACCAAAGGAGGTAGCCCATGCGCCTGTTTAAGCAGACGCCCGAGGACTATTACAACGCCCCCTACGCAGAGTTCCCAGCGCTCATTCGCGGCACCGTCGTCGTAGTCATGGCCATCCTTTGGGCCTTCTCCAAGCTCATGTGGCGCTGGAAGGTCGAGGACGCTGACCTGCTGTTTGAGCGCCAGGACGGCCGCGGCAGCGTGGTCATCTGCAACCACACCTCGATGGCTGAGCTCTTGGCCGTGGAGACGGCGCTGTTCTTTGGCGGCCGCCGCATTCGCCCCATCTTTAAGTCCGAGTTCGCCAAGAGCAAGATCGTACGCTGGGCCTTTAGCCGCGTGGGCGGCATTCCCGTGGAGCGCGGCACCGCCGACATGAAGTGCCTGCGCGCCGCCCAGCATGCGCTGCAGCGCGGCGAGGACGTCCTGATCTTCCCCGAGGGCACGCGCATCCGCTCGCGCGAGATCAAGCCCGAGGTCCACGGCGGTTTTGCGCTCATCGCCCAGATGGGCAAGGCGCCCGTCAACCCGCTCGCCATTTGCGGCTGGTCCGACATCACGCCCGCGGGCAAAAAGCTCATGCGTCCCAAGAAGTGCTGGATTCGTGCCGGCAAGGCCGTCGCGCTTTCGGACGCGCCGGCCGGGCTTAAGCGTACGGAGCGCCTGACCTGGTTTGAGTCCGAGGCCATGAGCCGCGTATACGCCATGCGTGACGAGCTGTGCGCCGAGCATCCGGGCAGGTTCTAGCCATGAGCGAGAACGTGACGAACACCGCCGCGACTGCGTCCGACCACGCAACCGCGCCTACCATCGAGATCGCCGCCCACGCCGGCACTTGCTACGGCGTACAGCGTGCACTCGATATGGCGCTGGCCGCTGCACCGCAGGCAGGGGAGTGCAATCAGGTCCATACCTTGGGTCCGCTCATCCATAACCCTATCGTGGTGCGCGAGCTCGCTGAGGCAGGCGTTAGCCTGGCTGAGAACCTGGATAGCGCCGCAACCGGTACCGTGATCATCCGCGCCCACGGCGTGGTGCCGCAAGTGATCGATGCTGCCCGCGAGCGCGGCCTTACCGTGGTCGACGCCACCTGTCCCTACGTGAAGAAGGTCCATGTGGCCGCCGAGCGCCTGGTACGCGAGGGCTACCGCGTGGTAGTCGTAGGCGAGCCGGGCCATCCCGAGGTTGAGGGCATCTTGGGCCACGCCGGCAATGATGCACAGGTCGTGAGCTGTGCCGCCGACGCCACCGCCTTGTCGCTCAAGGGCAAGGTAGGCCTCGTCGTGCAAACCACCCAGACTGCGCAGAACCTCGCCGAGGTCGTGGCTGCTATCACCCCGCGCGTGCAGGAGCTGCGCGTGATCAACACCATCTGCGCCGCCACGAGTGAGCGTCAACAGGCAGCAGCCACACTTGCCAACCGCTGCGACTGCATGGTCATCGTGGGCGGCAAGAACTCGGGCAACACCCGCCGCCTGGCGCAGATTTGCGCAGACGCCTGCGAGCGCACGCATCACATCGAGGAAGCTTCCGAGCTCCAGGCCGCGTGGTTTGCCGACGCTCACCACATCGGCATCACCGCCGGAGCCTCCACCCCGCAAGAACACATCGAACGCGCCGTCACGCGCATCAAGGAGCTTTGCCGCTAACCATGGACCAGACCGTACCCGCATACGCCGCCGAGGTGGCCGATTACGGGCGCAGCCGCGACCCCGAGCCGGGTGAGGGCGCGCTCGTCAAGAACGTGCGTCCCGAATCGCCCGCGTGGGATGTGGGTATCGAGCCGGGCATGCGCGTGCTCACGGTCAACGGTGAGCAGCTTACCGACATGATTGTGTGGCTCTGGGAGGCCGACGATGATACCGTCGAGCTCGAGGTTTTCGACCCGCGCGACGGCACCGTCACCCCCGTCGAGCTCGACCGCTTTCCCGGCGAGGATTGGGGTTTGGAGTTCGATGGCCCCATCTTCGACGGCATGCGTACCTGCGTCAACGCCTGCGTGTTCTGCTTTATGACCATGCTCCCCAAGGGCGGCCGCTCCACGCTCTATATTCGCGACGACGACTATCGCCTAAGCTTTTTGCAAGGCAACTTTGTCACGCTTACGAACCTCACCGACGAGGACGTGCAAAACGTCATCCAGCGCAACATGAGTCCCATGAACGTGTCGGTCCACGCTGTGAGCCCCGACGTCCGCCGTCGTATGATGGGCCGTAACGCTCAGCGAGGCATGGACGTACTCGAGACCATCATGGCCGCCGGCATCGAGATTCACGCGCAGATTGTGCTGTGCCCCGGCATGAACGACGGCGAGGAGCTGGAAAAGACCCTGCGCTTTTGCGAGGAGCACGAGCAAATCACAAGCCTGGGCATCGTGCCGCTCGGCTTTACCAAGCATCAGAACCGTTTTAGCTGGTCCTACAGCGACAAGCCCGAGCTGGCGCGCGAGACCATTGCCATGATCCGTCCCTACCAGGACCGTGCCTTCGAGCGCTTTGGCCGCCACACCTTCCAGATGAGCGACGAGTTCTATCTGGACGCCGGCATCGATCCTCCCGAGGCGGACTTTTACGACGGTTACCCGCAGTACTACGACGGCATCGGCATGATCCGCTCGTATCTAGACGAGACCGACGACGTGCTTGCCGCCGATACCGAGCGTCTGGCCCGCGTCCGCGAGGCCATCGCCGCCCGCAGCCAGCACCTGCTGTGCCTCTCGGGCGCCAGCGCACGCGACACGGTGGCCCGCTTTGTGGAGTCGCCCCAGGGACTCGCCGGCACTGTCACGGCCATCAAGAACCGCTACTTTGGCGGCAACGTGGACGTGACCGGCCTCATCGTCGCGTGTGACATCTTGGAGCAGCTGCCCCAAGATCTGTCGGGGGTTATGCTCTTTGTGCCTAAGCTCATGTTCAACGCTGACGGCATGACGCTTGACGAGTATCATCGTGACGATTTACTCGCAAGCCTTACCAGTCGCGGCGCCGAGGTTCATGTGGTGTCAACCATGCCGCATGAGCTGCTCGATACCCTGGAGCACATCCTTGGCATTGTGCCTGCCGACTCTACTAATTCCGCTGACCCTACCCATTAAAGGAGAGCAGATGAAACCTATCGTCGCCGTCGTCGGACGCCCCAACGTGGGCAAGTCCACGCTCGTTAACCGCCTGGCCCAGACCTCGGACGCCATCGTCCACGAGTCTCGCGGCGTCACGCGCGATCGCTCATATCACACGGCCGATTGGAACGGCCGCGAGTTCACCATCGTCGACACGGGCGGTATCGAGCCGCTCAAGAGCGACGACGTCTTTGCCACGTCCATCCGCGACCAGGCGCTCGCCGCCGCCGAGGAAGCCGCCGTCATCCTGTTTGTGGTCGATGGCCGCACCGGCGTCACCGAGGAGGACGAGTCGGTCGCTCGCATGCTCAAGCGCTGCGACAAGCCGGTCTTTCTGCTGGTGAACAAGCTCGACAACCCCGATCGCGAGAACGACAGCATCTGGGAGTTCTATTCGCTCGGCATCGGTGAGCCCACGCCGCTCTCGGCCCTGCATGGTCATGGCACGGGCGACCTGCTCGACGATATCGTGACCCTGCTTCCGGAGGAAGAGGACGAGGTCGCCGACGAGTTCCCCGATGCGCTGAACGTGGCCATCATCGGCCGCCCCAACGCCGGCAAGTCCTCGCTGTTCAACCGCATCCTAGGCGCCGACCGCTCTATCGTGTCCAACATTGCCGGCACGACGCGCGACGCCATCGACACCGTCGTGGAGCGCAACGGCAAGCACTACCGCATGGTCGACACCGCGGGCATCCGCAAGAAGAGCACCGTGTACGAGAATATCGAGTACTACTCGATGGTCCGCGGCCTGCGCGCCATCGACCGCGCCGACGTGGCGCTGCTCGTCGTCGACGCCTCCGTGGGCGTTACCGAACAGGACCAGAAGGTCATGGGTCTTGCCATCGAGCGCGGCTGTGCCATCGTTGTGCTGCTCAACAAGTGGGACCTGCTCGACGACGACCGCAAGCGCGAGGCCTGCATGGAGACCATCGACCGCCGTCTGGGCGTCATGGCTCCCTGGGCCCAGTACCTGCGCATCTCTGCCCTCACTGGCCGCAGCGTCGAGAAGATCTGGGCGATGGTCGACGCAGCCGAGAAGACGCGTTCGCAAAAGATCAGCACCTCGCGCCTCAACACGTTCCTCACCGACCTACGTGAGTTCGGCCACACCGTGGTGGACGGCAAGCGCCGCCTGCGCATGCACTACGTGACTCAGACGGGCGTCAATCCGCCGACGTTCACGTTCTTCGTCAACCACAGCGATCTGGTCAACGACACCTACCAGCGCTACGTGGAGAACCGCATGCGCTCGACCTTCGATTTTGCCGGCACGCCCATTCGACTCTTCTTTAGGAAGAAGGAACAAAAGGATGCATAATCCGATTCTGCTGACCGCCATCTGCGCCGTGGTCTCGTTCTTTATCGGAGCGATTCCGTTTGGCCTGATCCTGGGCCGCGTGTTCAACCACACCGACATTCGCAAGGCGGGTTCCGGCAACATCGGCACAACCAATGCGCTGCGCGTGGCCGGCCCTAAGGTGGCCGCGCTCACGTTGTTGCTCGACTGCCTTAAGGGCGCCATCTGTGTCCTTATCGCCCGTCCGCTCATCGCGGGCGTGGGCTATGGCTTCCCCGTAAGCATCATGGCGCCCGGAGCCCCCGGCGATTGGATGCTCGGCGTCATTTGCCTGGCAGCGGTGTGGGGCCATATCTTCTCGCCCTACCTCAACTTCCATGGCGGCAAGGGTATCGCGGTTGGTCTGGGCGTCATCCTCGCCTGGTACTGGCCCATTGGCCTGTCGCTGCTGGGCATGTTTATCGTGGCCGTCGCCATCACCAAGTTTGTGTCGGTGGGCTCGCTTGCCGCGGCCATCGGTCTTCCCATCGCCGCCTGCGCGGTCTTTCCGTACAGCAGCCTGGGACTTAAGTTTTGCATGACGCTAATCGGCATCACCGTGGTGTGGGCCCATCGTGCGAACATCAAAAAGCTCATGACGGGTAAGGAGTCCAAGCTCTCGTTTACTAAGCGCGTCACCGAGCCCGACGATAAGTAGGAGAGAGTCATGAATGTTGCGCTGATTGGCTCCGGCTCCTGGGGAACCGCCGTCGCCGGCCTTGCCGCCGCGCGAACCGAGCGCGTGACCATGTGGGCCCATAGCGAGCAAACGGCCACCGGCATCAATGCCGAGCACCGCAATCCCCGGTATCTGGTGGACTACGAGCTGCCCGGCAACGTCGTCGCCACGACGGACCTGGCGCAAGCGCTCGACGCCGCCGACGCCATCATCTTTGCCGTGCCCTCCACACACCTGCGCAGCGTATGCCATCAGGCAGCGCCCTTCATCGCCGCCGACACCCCGGTGCTCTGCCTTACCAAGGGCATTGAGCCCGAGTCCGGCCTGCTCATGAGCGAGGTCATCGCCAGCGAGATCGGCAACGAGCGGCGTGTGGCGGCCCTCTCGGGCCCCAACCATGCCGAGGAGATCTGCCGCGGCGGGCTTTCGGCCGCCGTCATCGCCAGCGAAGATCCGCAGATAGGGGAGACCTTTAAGGACCTGCTCCTGTCCACGGCATTCCGCATCTACCTGTCGCAGGACATGACCGGTGTCGAGGTCTGCGGCGCCATGAAAAATGTCATCGCCATCGTGTGCGGCATCTCCGCCGGTTCGGGCGCAGGCGACAACACGCTCGCCCTTATCATGACGCGCGGCCTGGCCGAGATCAGCCGCCTGGTGCACGCCCGCGGCGGCCAGGCCATAACCTGCATGGGACTCGCCGGCATGGGCGACCTCATCGCCACCTGCACTTCGGAGCATTCGCGCAACCGCACCTTTGGCTACGAGTTCGCTCATGGCGTGTCGCTCGAAGAGTACCAGGCACGCACGCATATGGTGGTCGAGGGCGCCGTTGCGACCCGCAGCGTGAGCGAGCTCGCCCGTTCACTGGGCGTAGACATTCCGCTCACCTTTGCCGTGGAGCAAACGCTCTACAACGGTGTTACTTTGGATAGGGCGCTCGAGATTCTCACCGACCGCGTCCCATCGCAAGAGTTCTACGGACTCACCGACTAGCGCAGAAAGGCTACTACCATGGGTTCCATCAAAATCGCTCCGTCCGTCCTCTCGGCCGATATGGCCAACCTTAAGGGCGAACTCGACAAGATCGCCGGCGCCGACTACGTGCACTTTGACGTTATGGACGGTCACTTTACCGGCAACCTCACCTTTGGCGTTGATATCCTCAAGGCCGTCAAGCGCTCCACCGACGTGCCGGTCGACGCGCACCTGATGGTTTCGAACCCCGACGAGACGGTCGATTGGTATGCCGATGCTGGCGCCGATATGATCACCGTGCATTACGAGGCCTCTACGCACCTGCACCGCACGCTCACGCACCTGCAACAGCGCGGCGTCAAGGCCGGCGTGGTGCTCAACCCCGCCACGCCCGTCTGCGTGCTCGAGAGCATCATCGACGTCGTCGACATGGTGCTGCTCATGAGCGTGAACCCCGGCTTTGGCGGCCAGAGCTTTATCTCGGGCACCATTTCAAAGCTTCACGAGCTTACGGCTATGTGTGAGCGCCACGGCGTATCGCCCTTGATCGAGGTCGATGGCGGTATCTCTTCCAAGAACATCGCCGAGGTCGTTAAGGCTGGCGCCAACGTCCTCGTGGCCGGTTCCGCCGTATTTAAGTCCGAAGATCCCGCTGCCGAGGTTGCGCTGCTGCAGAAGCTGGGCAACGAGGCCGCACAGGAGGCATAACCCCTTATGACCGCAGGTCAAAACCGCATACCCGTGAATCTTGACTATGCCGCCTCGACGCCCATGCGCGCCGAGGCGCTTCTTGCGCAGCGCGAGTACGACGACAGCGAGCTTGCCGGCGTTAACCCCAACTCGCTGCATTCGCTCGGCCGTAAGGCCGCCGCGCGCCTGGAGATTGCACGTCGCGAGATCGCCCGCAGCTTTGGCGCGCGCGTCCGCCCGTCCGAGATTGTCCTGACCAACGGCGGTACCGAGGCCAACCAGCTGGCGCTCCTCGGTCTTGCCGAGGGCGCTCGCCAGCGCGACCGCAAGCGTAACCGTGTGATCGTATCTGCCATCGAGCACGATTCGATCCTGGACAACCTGCCGCTGCTGCGCGCCGCCGGCTTTACCGTCGACCTGGTGCAGCCCTGCCGTGCGGGCTACGTTGAGCCCGCCGCTCTCATCGAGCTGCTCGGCGACGACGTCGCGCTCGTGAGTATCATGGCCGCCAACAACGAGACCGGCGTGGTGCAGCCCATCCGCGAGCTTGCCGCGGCCGCGCATACCGTGGGTGCTCTGTTCCACACCGATGCCATCCAGGGGTATCTGCATATTCCGCTCGATGTCACCGAGCTGGGCGTCGACGCCATGTCCGTCGCAGCCCACAAGATTGGCGGTCCCGTGGCATCTGGCGCACTCTACCTTAAGAGCCGCACGCCGCTGCGCCCGCGCATCTTTGGCGGCGGACAGGAGGCCGGTCGTCGTGCCGGCACGCAAGACCTGCGAACGCAGCTCGCCTTTGCCGCTGCCGCCTCGTCTCTGACGCCCCATGTGGCTCAGGAGCGCGCGAAGCTGCAAGCCCTTTCCGACAAGCTCTACGCCACGCTTACGGCCCACCAGCGCATTCACGCCACCATGGGCGACTACGCACAGGCCGATCGCCTGCCGGGCATGGTGTCGATCTACGTTGATGGCATGGACTCCGAGGAGCTCATCGTCAAGCTCGATGCCGCCGGCTTTGAGGTTTCGGCCGGCTCGGCGTGCTCGAGCGGCAGCATGGACCCGAGCCATGTTTTAAGCGCGATGGGCATCGGTCGCGAGCAGGCATTGGGCGCACTACGCATTTCCTTTGACGACCGCGTGAATCCGGACGATCTGGACGAGTTTGCCCAGACGCTGCTCTCGATCGCAGGTGCCGCATGATCGTCGCCGAGCTCGAGCGCGCGCTACTGGCACGCTATCCCAAGACGGACACCGAGCCCTGGGACCACGTAGGACTCTCCGTTGGCGATCCGGCCGCGGAGATCACCGGCGTTGCCTGCGCACTCGATGCGACTGAGGCTAATGTTCGCCGCGCCCAAGAAGCAAGCGTCAACGTGCTGCTGACGCATCATCCCATATACATCAAGGCACCCGAGGCCTTTTGTCCGGCGGATGCCACACGACCCCAGTGCAGTGCGGCCCTCTACGAGGCTGCCCGCTGCGGGGTGAGCATTATCTCGCTCCACACCAACCTGGACCGCTCGCACGAAGCCCGTGTCTGCCTGAGCAAGCTGCTGGGTGCCGCACCCGTGAGCTCACTGGAGCACGTGGACGACCCCGAGGCCACCGGCCTGGGCGCACTTGCAACGCTCAACGACCCGTGCACGCTGCGCGATCTTGCCACCCGTGCTGCCACGGCCTTTGGCAGCGACCCGCGTGTGTGGGGCAAAGCTGATCGCCCGTGCCGCACCGTCGCCATTTTGGGCGGCTCCCTGGGCGACTTCGGAGAGCTCGCCATCGCCGCGGGCGCAGATGTTGTCGTGACGGGCGAGGCGGGCTACCACGTGGCGCAAGACCTTGCCTTGCGCGGGCTGCCGGTGATCTTGCTCGGCCACGACCGCTCCGAGGAGCCGTTCGTTGATATATTGATGAACTCTGCAGTTGACGCCGGGGCCGACCCCCGTCATGCGATTAAAATACTGAACCCTTGCCAATGGTGGACTGTGACAAAAGGAGAGAACTTATGAGCGCCGGCGCTACGCTACTCAAGCTGCAACAGATCGATTTGGAGCTCGCCCGCAACAAGAGCGAACTTGCCAATATGCCGGAGCTCAAGGAGCTCGCTTCCAAGCGCAAGACCTACGTTAAGCTCAAGGCCGAAATGACCAAGCTCTACGCCCAACGCAAGGACCTGGATATTGAGCTCGACGATCTCAACACCACCGAGATCCAGACCAATAACGCCATTGAGGCCGCTAAGAAGCGCCACGTTGACGGCTCCGACTACCGCGAGGTACAGGACCTGGAAAACGAGCTCGCCACCCTGGCCAAGCGCCTGGACAAGATCGAGCACACCCGCAAGGACGTCGTAGTCGCCCACAAGGAGGCGCTCGACCGCGAGGCTCGCGCACAGGCAATCATCGCCAAGTTCGAGGAGGGCGTGAAGGCCGACACCAAGGCCGCCCGCGCCAAGGCAGCCGACCTGCAGGCCCAGATCGATGCCGCCACCAAGGAGCGCACCGCGCTGGCCGCTACGCTGCCCACCGACGTGCTCAGCGACTACGAGCGTCTGCTCAAGCAGTTCCGCGGCTTGGCCGTCGAGACCATCCAGGGCAACATCCCCACGGTCTGCCACACCGCGCTGCAGGCATCGTCCATGAGCGACCTCAACCACGACGGCAGCGAGATTACGCACTGTCCGTACTGCCACCGCCTCCTGGTGCTCCCGAGTAAGGAAGCCTAGCGATGACGGCGGCATCCAACAATTCAATGCAACTTGAGGGAAAAACGATCCTGCTGGGCATTACCGGCGGGATCGCCGCCTATAAGTCGTGCAATATCGTGCGCCTGCTGCAAAAGCGCGGCGCACGTGTCAAAGTCGTTATGAGCGAGCATGCCACGGAGTTTGTGGGGCCGCTTACCTTCCGCGCGCTCACCAACGAGCCGGTCGCGGTTGGGCTATTCGACGATCCTTCCGACCCCATCCACCACATTTCGCTGGCGCAGGAGCCCGATCTGGTGGTCGTGGCGCCCGCGACGGCCAATATTATCGCCAAGATGGCCAACGGCATCGCCGATGACCTCATCTCCACCACGCTGCTGGCAACACCGCGCCCCATCGTGATCGCACCCGCTATGAACAACGGCATGTGGAAGGCGTCGGCCACGCAGGCCAATATGGCCACGCTGTGCGAGCGCGGCGTCCACGTGGTGGGACCCGGCAGTGGCTACCTTGCCTGCGGCGACGTGGACACGGGGCGCATGAGCGAACCCGAGGAAGTCGTCGAGGCCGTCTGCGAGGTGCTCAATCCCGTGCAACAAGACCTGGCGGGCAAGCGCATCGTCATTACCGCCGGCCCCACGCATGAGCCGATCGACCCCGTGCGCTTCATTGGCAACCGTTCTTCGGGCAAGATGGGTATCGCCCTGGCGGGGGAGGCCGCACGTCGCGGTGCCGCCGTCACGCTCGTGCTGGGACCGACATCGCTCGACGTTCCCCACGGCGTGGAGTGCGTGCGCGTGCAAACCGCCGCAGAGATGTTGCAGGCGGCGCTGAGCGCCTTTCAGACGGCCGATGTGGCCATTTGTGCGGCCGCTGTCGCCGACTACACCCCCGTATCCCCTGCGGACCATAAGCTCAAAAAGGCCAACGAGCGCTTGGATCGCATCGAACTGGTCGAGACGGTCGATATTTTGGCTGAGCTTTCGCGCCAGAAGGGGGAGCGGTGCGTGATCGGCTTTGCGGCCGAGACCGATAACGTCCTGGAGTACGCACAGCGAAAGCTCGACCGCAAGGGTTGCGATGCCATTATCGCCAACGATGTATCGCGCGCCGATTCGGGCTTTGGAACCGATACCAACAAGGCCTGGATTGTGAGCACAACAGGTACGAAAGAACTTCCCGTTCTAACAAAACCCCAGCTCGCAGATACAATTTTGGACTTGCTTCAAAATTTATAAAAAAGTTCTTGCACAAGTCTAAAGTTTCGGGTTAATATACTCCCTGTTGCGAGCGAGAGCAGAGCAACAAACAAAAGCTTCGGGACGTGGCGCAGCTTGGTAGCGCACTTGACTGGGGGTCAAGGGGTCGCTGGTTCGAATCCAGTCGTCCCGACCAGAAGTTTGCAGGTCAGGCACATAGTGCCTGACCTTTTTTGTTTTAAGCAATTGCTTAATTTTGATTAAGCAACAGGGTGCCAAAAATCTACCTGAGCGATAATCGCCTTTTGCGGCTACTTGCGCGTTTTGCACTCGCTTGAGCCGATTAATTAACGCGATATGAATCTACATACGCGTAGCTGGTATACAGCCGAGTACGGGCCGTATTTATCGCGGCGATTTACGCAGATATAGCGACTGTAACGAACAAGCGTGTCGCTGTATTTATTCCGGTAGTTCACTTGTTCGGAGGACAAGTGAGCGATTGCAACGAAATGCAAGCAGGATAGGCTCTACACGAGTACACCGCAGAGGTAATGGCGGGGGAGTGCGCTACGCGCTCTGAGAACCGCTGTATGACCCCATTTCTCTTCAACTCGAATACCAGTGCCACGAGCCATAAACCGTTCGTTCGGTTGCCAAAAGAAAGGCCCGCGCGGGGTCACGCGGGCCTTATAGCTAGATGCAAATAGGGCTAGAGGCACCAAGCGGGGAACACGCCTCGGTTTGTCGTCGCGGAGTTGCCAGCCCAGTCACCGTAGTTATAGACACAACGGAAGTTCCCGGAGCTGCTCGGACTCACGGAACGAGTCCAGTAATAGTAGCCCGACAACGAAGCCCCGGAATAGTTCGACTTCGTCACGCCCTTGGATTTGAAGTACTCGTACTGGGTGCCGTCAGACTGGAGGTCACCGTAGACTTCGGTCATCGAAAGCAGAAAGAACTTATCGGTCGTGGCCGAGGGGGCGCCGGCACTGCCGCCGCCCTTGTTATCGGTCATCTTCGTGACGGCCTTCGCCTTGGACTGGAGTTCGCAAGGCAAAAGCGACCAGAGGTCGCCGGTATTGAGGAGGCCGCGGAGTTCGGACTTCTCCCAGCCGCCGGCGTGCGTGTTCGTGGCGTTTATTCTCTGTAGGGCCAGGGCATTGTTGGTCGCCTCGAACGTAAGCCCCGCCTTGCCTGAGCCATCAGCAAAAATTAAGATAAGACCGTGTATGACCAATATGAACTTGAGCATATTCCGTCCGTATTCATACTGGATTATCAAGGAAACATCATCGGCTTATCCGAAGGAGAGGAAGAACCTCTTGCCTTATTAAAGAAATACGCCGAATACAACGGATATAAAGCGGAAGGAGGCGACATCGAGTAACTATCAAAGGCCAGATTAAGGAGCCAGCCATGAAGAAATGCCTGCCCTCCATCGTCTCAGCAGCTCTTTGCCTCTCACTTGTCATGACACCATTTGTGCCCGTTGCGGCAGCCTATGCCGACGAGGGATCTCCCGCCGAGAGCAGCGAGATCTACGTCGGAGACAACTACGACGAAAATTACGATATATCCCTTTTGAGCGCGGACGCTGCACGGATTCATATTCCAAGGCGTGGTGCGATTCTCACGGATCTGCAAATAACCGCCCCGTCCCTCACAAGGTCAAGCTGAACGCGAAGGAGGAGGCTTGCCTGCGCGATCCTTACCTTGCTGGCACCGCTGAAGTTATCGCCGGTCTCGTGACAACCGGTCCTAGCGGCGGCTTTTTTGCAACCGCAATGACATCGTACCGACTTTTCATTTGCATGTTCTGAAAGGAAGTTGCCATGTTGTCGCAAAATCAATCGAGATACTTGAACACAATCGGCTTTGCCCTGCTTGCATTACTCTTTGCTAGCGACCTTTTGCTGAAACCGCCCAAGGAACTCGTTTCGCTTGCCATAGACTGCATTTCCGCCCTTTACTTTACGGCAACCCTATTCGTCGGACTAAAGGAGAGGAAAAAAGGCGTAGTCGTTGCATCTGCCGTAGGCGTGATCATAACCATTGCCTCATTCTTTATCTGACACATTGGTGATCTAGGGGCGATATCGTAGGAATACGACCGGGAGAGCCGGGACCAGATTGCCCGGGTTGCCCGGTCGGCTCGCGCGACGGTGCGGCGGTTCCACAGAAAGCTCTCCGGACTTCACGCCGTTTCTGATCGCATTGTGACAGCCATCTCGTCTTTGCAGTCGGCGAGCACGCGGTGTGCGTCGTCGTTTTGGATGTCCAGTAAATCTCGAAGGTCCTCCATGCACCAGCGTCCGAGATCTGTCCATGCGCGTTGCGCGAGCTGATAAGTGTCGATTGCGATGTTGTAGTTAAAGTCCAGGCCAAAGCCGTCCCAGGCAGAACGGCTTTGTTTCCTTGATTATCAACTTCATCCGGACACTTCCCGCATTCATCCGTGTGTGTACGGATGAATGCGGGGTTCAATACCCCGGCGGCCTGATCGGCAGACCGCCGGGAACTCTCACTCCTCGATAAAAGCCGGCACTCGGTTAGTCCTGCGCATCTTGAAATCGCCAGTCTCGTGGGAGACGTAGAGAATGCCGTCCATCCCATCTCGCGATGCATATGAAAGGTGAACAGAACCGCAATCCGCTCCATCATTGTCGAGAAGATCGAACGAATTCGGGTCGCTCGTTGCGGCCAAACGACCACTCAGACAAGAGCCATCGTCATTACAGATTTGCCATTCCATGTCTTCGCCTGCAAGAATCGCCATAGACGGCCTGGTTGCGCCATCGTTGACATACATCCCGTCTATGCCAAACCCATTTTCAGCGCCATCGATGAACGACTGCTCGGACCTATACCTCGCAAATGATGCACATAGCACCATTGCAAGACAAAGTACAAAGCCAACAATCGCTATCTTTGCATAGCTCTTGCCTATCATGTCATTCACCTCCTTCGTATGTATCGAGGTATTCCTGCTTGAGCGTCTGCGAGGACGACTCGATCTTTTCCACGAGCGTGCCGGCCTCGATGAAGTAGAACGAGTTGGTGAGGTCT
>UQJV01000018.1 GCA_900541475.1 uncultured Collinsella sp. | reverse complement strand
CGCAGGAAGCTTGGATACGCCTAGGCGCGGTCCAAGAAATCGTCCGCACCCCCAATTAAAGTCACGGGACCTTAAACAGGAACTATTTCACCGCAACTGCTGAGGGGATAGGCTGCGGCGGCGACAGAGGCAACGGCAGCGGCGTCGGCAGCTGTGGTAGCGGTAATGGCAGCTGGCAGGGTGTTTTCCGCTTGCTTGCTACAGCAGCTCGCCGTGGCGGGCAATGTAGCGGCGCTTTGCCAGCTGGGTGAGCGCGATGTAGGCGGTAACGATGCCAATGAGCAGCCCAAAAAAGCTCGTGGGCAGCGTCATGAGGCCGAGCGCATCGGCGATGGGGCTTGCCGGCAGCCAGGTGACAAGCGCCAGGCCTAGCACGGTGAGCGCGCACAGTGCCGGCGCGGCGTGGTCACGTAGGCTCGGCAGGCGCGGGGAGCGCAGCATGTGGATCACGAGCGTCTGCGACCACATAGACTCGATAAACCAGCCACTCTGGAAGAGTGCGGCAAAGGTCGCCATACCCGCGACGCTGCCCGTCCCGGAGAGTTCGGACCAGCTTGCGCCCACGGTGGCGGGGCACACCACAAAGAAGAGCGCGGCGAAGGTCACGATGTCAAACAGCGAGCTCACGGGGCCCAGCTCGAGCATAAAGCCCTTGATGGACGCGGCGTCCCAGGAGCGCGGACGGGCGGTCCAGACGTCATCGACGGTGTCCCACGGTAGCGCGATGCACACGATCTCGTAGACGAGCGACAGCAGCACCAGCTGCAGGGCACTCATGGGCAAAAACGGCAAGAACAGGCTCGCGACGGTCACGGAGAACACGTTGCCAAAGTTGGAGCTCACTGTGGTCTTGAGGTACTTGAGCAGGTTGCCGTAGGTGCGGCGGCCTTCGATGATGCCGCGCTCGAGCACGCCTAGGTCCTTCTGAAGCAAGATGATATCGGCGGATTCCTTGGCAATGTCGACGGCCGAATCGACCGAGATGCCGCAATCGCTCGCACGCATGGCGGCGGCGTCGTTGATGCCGTCGCCCATAAAGCCCACGGTGTGGCCGAGCATCTCGCGCATGACACGTACCAGGCGCGCCTTCTGCAGCGGCGAGAGCTTGGCGAAGAGGTGGGTTTTCTCGGCGCGCTCGGCAAGTTCGGCGTCATCGAGCGCATCGATTTCGGAGCCGAGCAAGACGTTGCTCGCGTCGATGCCGATCTGCTCACAGACGGTGGCGGCGACGCGGTCGTTGTCGCCAGTCAGGACCTTGACCGCCACGCCCTTGGCTTCGAGCGTGGCGACAGCGCCCGCGGCACTTGCTTTGGGCGGATCGAGGAAGGCCAAAAAGCCCATCAGCACCATGTCGCACTCGTCGGCGATGCCAAACTCGCCCACGCAGCGCGGATTGGTCTTCTGCGCCACGGCAATCACGCGCAGGCCCTCGGCGTTGAGTCCAGCGACCTGCTTGCGAATCTGGGCGAGCTTGTCTTTGGTGAGCGGCTGGGCGATGCCATCGACCTCGACAAAGGAGCAGATCTCGAGCATTTCCTCGGCAGCTCCCTTGGTAACCATCTGGGTTTTGCCCTGGGCGTCGGCGACAACTACGCTCAGGCGACGGCGCGAGAAATCGAAGGGCACCTCGTCGACCTTGGTATAGCGGTCGCGCAGGCTCTGGCCCAGCATGGAATCGGGTGCGACGGTCGAGGGTGTCACATCGGCACGGTCGATTACGGCCAGGTCGATAAGGTTCTTGAGGCCGGTCTGGAAGAAACTGTTCAAAAACGCATGGCGCAGAACGCGTGCGTCCTCGTTGCCATCGGTGTTGAGGTAGCGCTCGAGCACGATGCGGTCTTCGGTGAGAGTGCCGGTCTTGTCGCAGCATAGCACGTCCATGGCGCCCAGGTTTTGGATCGCCGGCAGCTCCTTGACGATAACCTGGCGACGAGCGAGGTCCTTGGCGCCCTGTGACAGGCTCGTGGTCACGATGACGGGAAGCATCTGCGGCGTGATGCCCACGGCCACGCTCGTGGCGAACAGCAGCGCGTCGATGACGTTGCCCTTGGTGGCGGCGTTGATGGCAAAGACGGCTGGCGCCATAACGAGCATGAGGCGTACGAGCAGCATGGAGACGCTCGACACGCCGCGGTCAAACGCGCTCTTCTCGCCGCGCCCGTTGAGCATCTTGGCGATGCCGCCCAGGTAGGTGTCCGAGCCAGTGGCAACGACAAGCGCCATGGCGGTGCCGTTTTGCACGGAGGTGCCGGTAAAGACGATGTTCTTGCAGGCGGAGAGTGGCAGCGCGGAGCCGTCGGCACCCTCGACGACGGTGATGGAAGCGGACTTCTCGACGGCCTCGCTCTCGCCGGTGAGTGCGGACTCGATCACAAACAGGTCGCGTGCGGTGATGATGCGGGCATCGGCCGGCACCATGTCGCCGGCAGAGAGGCGGATTACATCGCCGGGGACGAGCTCGTCGAAGGGAATCTCGATGCGCTCGCCGTCGCGCAGGGCGGTGCAGGTGTTGGAGACCAGGTCCTTGAGGGCCTCTGCCGCATTGCCGCTGCGGGCTTCTTGGATAAACTTCATGCCGCCCGATACCAGCAGCATGATGCCGATGACGATGACCGTGGAGGGGTCGCGCTGCGGCTCAGGCACGGCGAGCACGTCGATGTAGAGCGAGACCAGCGCGAGCGCGGCGAGGATGCCGGCGAAAGGATCGATGAACGCATCGGCGATGCGGCGGGCGAGCGTCTTGGTCGGTGCCTCGATGGCGTTGGGGCCGGAGGCGTCCAGGCGCTCGGTTGCCTGCTCGGCGGTGAGGCCGTTTGCCGTGGCGTCAAGCAGTACGAGGGCGTCTTCGGCACTATGGGTGGCGGCGAATATGGTGTTCTTGGACAGGCCGGTATGAGCGGCGGGGCGCGCCGTGCGGCGGCGCTTGGAGATGGCTTCGAGTACCGTGGCGGTTTTGAGCATCAGCATAGGGTCCTCCTTGTTGAAGGGAGTTAGCGTACGTGTCGTATTGAGTTGCAAAAAACCTAGATGTCGCTCACGTCAAGCTCACGAACCACCACAAAGAGGACAGGCACCTTTGTGGGAGGGGTCGACGATCGGTTCATGGCGCTTATGCGGATACGGAATCCTCGCGGCGTGCCGAGGGCGACATGCAGGTTTTTCGACTATGACTGCCTTCCATGGCACACCTCCTTAAGGCCGGGCGCTGCGCGCTTTGGGTATCCCGTACCCGTTTCAATCCGCCCGTATTCTTGATGAGGGGGTTTGACATGTCAACCCCCATTGTTCGGAAAACCATTCTCCCTGACAAAGCCTTTACAGAATGCCGTGGCCTCAAAGCGCACCCGCATCGACGCTTCGCCTGCGCTAAACTGGAAGGCACGTACGCGATTACGAGAGGAGCCCGCATGGAGGCTTACAAGCAAGAGTTCATCAAGTTTATGGTTGAGTCCGACGTTCTTAAGTTCGGCAGCTTTACGCTCAAGAGCGGCCGTCAGTCCCCGTTTTTTATGAACGCCGGCGCTTACGTGACGGGCTACCAGCTCAAGAAGCTGGGCGAGTATTACGCCCAGGCCATTCACGATAACTTTGGCGACGACTTTGATGTGCTGTTTGGACCGGCCTACAAGGGTATTCCGCTGGCCGTCGTGACCGCAATTGCCTACCACGAGCTGTACGGCAAGGAGGTCAAGTACTGCTGCGACCGCAAGGAGGCTAAGGACCACGGTGCCGATAAGGGCAACCTGCTGGGCTATGAGCCCCAGGACGGCGACCGCGTGGTCATGGTCGAGGACGTCACCACCAGCGGCAAGTCCATCGACGAGACCTATCCCAAGGTTAAGGCTGCTGCCGACGTCGAAATTAAGGGCCTGATCGTGTCCCTCAACCGCATGGAAGTCGGCAAGGGCGGTGTGACCACCGCGCAGAAGGAGATCGAGGCCAAGTACGGTTTCCCCGTCGCGAGCATCGTCTCCATGGCCGAGGTCGTCGAGACCCTCTACAACCACGAGATCGACGGCAAGGTCGTCATCGACGACGAGCTCAAGGCCGCCATCGACGCCTACTACGAGCAGTACGGAGCTCAGGAGTAGGTAGTTACGCGGGTTTACCAACCCTCGTAACCAGTTGACGCTGCAAGCCCGTCAGAGCGGCAATCTGCCTTTCAACTTCGGCGGCATGACCAGAAGGTCAATGCCGCCTCGTTTCAAGGCACCTTGCTCGCTCTGACGGGCTTTCGCTGTCGTTGCCAAAACATCGGCGTTGCCGGAGTAGTCATTGGGGACGTTCTTAAATGACTACTTGAGCCCGGGCAGGCGGGTGTAGGGAAACAATCGCTCGAGGAACTCGGAGCAGCGGGCGTAATCTTTGGCAAAGTAGCTGCTATAGAGCGAATCAAGCACGTACTGCACGGCGATGTGGCTGGCAAACTGCGTGATGCGGTGCGTCATGCTCTCGTGGTCGCTCACCATGAGATAGGCGGCAAAGCCGGGGTGAATGCGGGCGCAGTACGGTGTGCCGATGACGATGACCGGGACATGCCGACTACTGAGGATCGGTAGGATTTCCTTGAAGTTGGGGGCAAGGCCGCTGTAGGAAATGACGATTGCCACATGGTCGGGGCCCGAGGTGAGCGCCGTGCGCACCTGGGCCTCGACGCCGCCGTAGCACGTCGCGCACTTACCGGCGGAAAGCAGACGATCGTGGAACATTCCCGCTGGATACAGGTTATGCGAGCCCGTGTAGATGTCCACTGTGCCGGCGCGCATGAGGAGCTTGGCGGCGTAGTCGAGCTGTGCGGGGTCGAGCAGCTCCTGCGTTTCGGCCAAGGTAGTCTGGTAGAGCCTCTCCATGCGTTCCATCACCTGCGCAGGGGTGGAGGTGGCATCGAAGGGAAAGTTGATGTCCACGTCGCGCCGGTTACCCGCCTCGGCTGCCTGACGGATGAGCTCGACCTTGAGGTCTTTGAATCCCTCGAGGCCGAGCTTTTTGCAAAAGCGGTGTACACTCGCGACCGAAACATTGGTGCGGGCGGCAAATTCCTTGATGGAGAGTCCGCGGACGTCTTCGCCCATGGCAAGGGCCGAGATGCCGAGCTGTTGCTCGGTAGGGGTAAGGCCCTGTGCCTCGGAAATCTTGCGTTTGATATCCATGCGAACTCCTACACTCAACAAACCTGCCAAAAAGGGACAGGTTTATTTTGGCAGGTTTTGCCCGCAAAGGGTAACGGGACCGAGGATGCCGCTCGGGGCGACGGGTTCGGTGAGGGCGAAGATGTCGGGAATCGCATGATCGAGCGTGTTGATGACGTCGACGGTGAGTTCGTGCGTGCCGGCAGCAAGAGGATCGATGGCAAAGCGATAGGGCGGACAGATGCGTGTGCCGAGTGGGTGTCCGTCGAGCGTAAGTGTCGCGACTTCGCAGACATCTCCCAGGTCGATTGTGGCATCGGCAAGGTCGTTCGCCAGCTCGAACAACGTGCGATAGTGGAACGTCCCGCATGCATTGGGGAATCGCTCGGCCGTGAGATCGCACAAGTGCTCGAGTTCCTGCGGGGCGCCAAAGGTTCCGCCGCCGGCAGGGGAGAGGGCGACGGTCCAAGGGCCGTTGATGTCGAGGGCGAGCGCATCGCTCGAGCCCATGTCCGCGCCGTCCCCGGACTCAAGCTCGCCGTCCGTCTCCAAGGCAACGAAGCAGCTCTCGAAGGGTGCGAGCTCAAGCGTTCCGTCAAACGCAACGGGATCGGTGCCATTCAACAGGTCGAGGCGCGTGCCGCAAAGTCGCTCGCCTTGCGCGAGTTTAACTGTGCAGTCGATGCACTCGTGCGGGTGCTCGTTGACCAGCATGACGTAGGTCTCGCCGGCGCGCTCGTAACGAAGCGCGCGCAGCCAGGACTGGGGCGTGTCGGTGACAACCGTCTGCAGCCCAGCGTTCGCCAGCACGTCCGCCATATCGGCAAGCGGAGTCGCTGCAAGTTCATCCAGTTCAACCACGTCATCGGCGTCGTAAAGCGCGCTCGGCACCTCGTCGACGGCGAGGACCATAACTCCCGCATCCATCATGCGCCTTACGGCCTGCGCCGTCGCCGAGCCAATAAATGAAGCTCCTGGCATAATAAACGCCTGGTAACGACAATCGTTTACGGTAAGCATTCCATCAGCAATTGAAACCTCGTAACGGCCCTCATCCTCAAAAGCCTCGGCGGGCACAAAATCAAAGTCGATCTGCGCACGCGTGAGCTCGGCAGCCACGCGCTCGATAGGCATGGCATCGCCCGCCCACTCGGCATCGGCATGGTACAGGATGGCAACGGGGCACGCGGCACAGCCTCCCGAAAGCAGCGTTGCCGTACGGTTCATATAGCTCATGAGCTGCCCAAAGTGCGGCCACTGCGGATTGTTGCCGTGCGCGTAAAAGTGCGGCGGGCAGTCCCAATCGGGGAAGGGCGCCATGCTAAACGCGTGCGGCGTAAACCAATTGACGCCGCGGACGAGCATGTGGTCGGCAATCCACTTCATCTCGCGCAGGCCCTCGTGCCAGCCGAAGGCGCCAAAGACCTCGGCCATGCAGCGTCCTTGTTTTTTAGGGTCGAGGCGCGCGGCCGAAGAGCCCAGTTTGGCAAGCGCGTAGGTAAAGAACTCCATGTTCCACGCACCGTGGAAGTAGCTGTAGCGCCCGTGGTCGACGCCGGGGGCAAGCTGGTTGATGACAACATCGATGCCCGCCATGTCCTGACCGGCGACAGCGCGGAAATAGTGCCCAGCGCCCTGGCCCAAGCGTGTGTGGCAGCTCTTGTCCTCGATCACATGGCCAATGTGCATAACGCCGCGCTCACGGCACCAGTCACCAATCTGCTCGTCAAAGCACGCACGGTAGAGTTGCGTGGCGATGTCCATGTAAGTGTGGCGGACTCGGGCGCCATCTGCCTCGCGTGTCCAAAGGCCGTGTAGCTTGGCGAGCCAGTCCTCGCCAAGTGCATTGCGCAAACGGCGGGCAAGCTCGTCCGACCAGGGCAGTGCCATATCGCCGCGTCCGATAAAGCTGCTGGTAGAAGCATCGTCGAGTGCCGTGCCCTTCTCGTTCATAAAGCCGGGCTCATCGGTAAAGAAGCCCAGGATGGTGCGGCCGAATTCGTCGCCCAGATGCTCAAACGTGGGCTCGTAGGCGGCGTCGATCAGCACGCGGCACGAATCGGTGTCGACCATATTGATGTACTCATCGCGAAAGCCGGTTTTTTGGCTGGTGACGTAGAGCTCGACGGTGGCAATGCCGTCGGGCGCGTCAAAACGCAGACGAGCGGGGGTGCCGCCGTCGGTCTGCTCGAGAGTGATCTCAAGATTGAGCGGTGCGCCGGCGGCGTCGAAAGTCGTCGCGCCCACAAAGCGCTCCGTGGGATCCAAAAGATTGCCGAGCTTGATGACCGTGGACGGCTGGGGACCAACGACCGTAACCGTGCGATGTTTGAGCACGGTCTTCTTAAGCGCGGGGTCGACGTTCTTGCCCGCAAGCGCGCCGTTGGCGTAGCCCGTGGGGAAATGGGCGTCGTCGAGCAGCCAGATCTTCAACCCCAAGCGCTTGCACTCGTCGATAATAAAACGCAGGTCACCCCACCAGCCGTCGCGACAAAACTCGGGATGCGTGCGCGATTCGAGGCAGACTTCACGGATGTCCGCTCTGGCAATCTGCTCTAAGTATTCGGTAATCGTCTCGCGCGCCTCGCCCTTGAGCCACAAGAACGGAAGCACATGGTTGTCGTATGCCGCCATATCCACTCCTCTAAAACCAACCTTTTAAATCGATTGAAGTCAGAGTACGCCGAGCGCGCCGTCCTGCTAATATCAAAACCACAGCAGAATATGACCGAATCAACGATTGTGATGCCATGGATCTTACGCATTTAGACAGCCTGCTGCTCGAGTTGACCGATAGCGAACGCGCTTACCGCACAGGCGTCCGCTATGACTGGAATGATGCGTTCGTCTCGGGTTATCAGCAGAATATCGGTGAAAAACATATCCATAAAATCGGTGACCAGACGCGAGCCTTGCACCAAGAAGGCATGCCCGAGGGCCTATCAATCGTGCGTAACTCGCGCTTCAACTCTGTACCGGAGCATGTGCACGATTATGTCGAAATCAGCTATGTCTATCGCGGTCATGCGCCGCAGGTCGTCAACGGCGCACAGCTCACGCTTGCCCAAAACGAGGTGCTCTTGCTCGACGCGGCCTGTCCACATGCCGTGGGCGAGCTCGGCGAGCATGACATTATGCTGAGCATCGTCATCTCGCGGCCGATGTTGCACCGCAGCCTAGAGCAGAGCCTGTCGCCGTCAAGCACCGTCTCGCAGTTCCTCATTAATGCCCTCAATGACGAAACCGACCACCGCGGTCATGTGCATTTCCGCACGGGCAACAGCCGCCGCGTGCGCCGATACATGCAGGAGATGCTGTGCGAGCTCCTGGAGCCGACGGCGGCGAGTCCCCAGATCGTGTCGAGGTTGTTTGAGTTGCTGTTGGTTGAGCTGATGCAAAGCTATGAGACATCGCTGTTGCAGGCGGACTTGCCCACGCTGCCTTCGGCGCAGGTCGCGGCTGCCGTGGGCTACATCGAGCGCCATGACTGCGATTGTACGCTCGAGGACGTAGCTCGCCACCTGCATCTGAGTCCCAACTACGCAAGCGCGCTGCTCAAACGGCAGACGGGTCGCACGTTTATGCAGCTCGTGCAGGAGGGCCGCCTGACACGCGCGGCAACACTGCTTGACGCCGGTGCCACTGCCGAAACCGCGGCGCGTGAGGTCGGCTACGCCAACATGAGCTTCTTCTACAAAAAGTTTGCCGAGCGCTATGGCTGCACGCCGGCGGCGTATCGCCAGCGTTTGCCCAGATAAAACCGACCAAAATAAACCCGTCCCTTTTTGGCAGGTATCAGGAAGTGTCAGGGGCGGGGCGGTGACGGTCCGTGGGCGCGAAAAGAAGTATCGGGTTTGGCACCCCTGCCCCTGCCTGTCGCGTGCGTGGGCGATACTCGGCTTATCGACCCGCGATGCAAAGGAGATGCTCATGGCAAACATCAAGTTCCCCGAGGGTTTCTATTGGGGTGGCGCCACCGCCGCCAACCAGTTTGAGGGTGCTTGGAACGTGGACGGCCGCGGCCCTTCCGTCGACGACCACTTCCTGGGCGGCAGCTACAAGGAGCCGCGCCAGATTACGATCGACATCGACCCCAACCGCTTCTACCCCAATCATGACGGTATCGATTTCTACCATCACTACGAGGAGGACATCGCGCTGTTTGCCGAGATGGGCTTCAACATGTTCCGCATGTCTATCTCTTGGAGCCGTATCTTCCCCAACGGCGACGACGCCGAGCCCAACGAGGCCGGCCTCGCCTTCTACGACCGCGTCTTCGACTGCCTGCGCGCTCACAATATCGAGCCGCTCGTGACCCTCTCGCACTACGAGATGCCCTATCACCTGGTCGAGAAATACAACGGCTGGGCGAGCCGCGAGCTCATCGGCTTCTTTGAGAAGTACTGCCAGACCGTCTTCGACCGCTATCAGGACAAGGTCAAGTTCTGGCTCACCTTCAACGAGATCAACTGCGGCACCCAGGACATGGGCAACCTCTTTGGGACCAGCATGATCCAGGGCTTTGAGGGCCCGGCTTCGGCGGTCCACACCACGCCGCAGGAGCGTATGCAGGCGCTGCATCACCAGTTCGTGGCCAGCGGCCGTGTCGTGCGCTATGCCCACGAGCACTACCCGCAGTTTAAGATGGGCAACATGGATTGCTTCATCCTTTCCTATGCCGCCACGTGCGATCCGGCCGACGTGTTCGCAACGCAGCAGGAGATGAATACCATGAACTGGTACTGCTCCGACGTGCAGGTGCGCGGCAAGTACCCGTTCTATGCCAAGCGCTTCTGGGCCGAGAACGATGTCGAGCTCGTGATGGAGGACGGCGACCTGCAGGATATCGCTGACGGCAAGGTTGATTTCTACACCTTTAGCTACTACATGTCCGGCACCGTGGGCACCCACAAGGACCATGAGATGACCGAGGGCAACATGACCTTTGGCGGCAAGAATCCCTATCTGGAGTCCACCGACTGGGGCTGGCAGATCGATCCGTTGGGCCTGCGCATCGCCCTCAACGAGATTTACGCTCGCTACGAGATTCCGCTGATGGTGGTCGAGAACGGCATGGGCGCCTACGATGAGGTCGAGGAGGACGGCTCCATCCACGACCCGTATCGCATCGCCTACTTGCAGAGCCACGTCAAGGCCATGGGCGAGGCCATTGCCGACGGCGTCGACCTGATCGCCTACACCTGGTGGGGTCCCATCGACCTGGTCTCCGCCGGCACCGGCGAGATGCGCAAGCGCTACGGCTTCATCCACGTCGATAAGTACGACGACGGCACCGGTACCTACGAGCGCCGCCGAAAGGACAGCTTCTTCGCATATCAGAAGATCATTAAGTCCAACGGCACCGAGGGTCTGGCTTAATCGACAATATGAGTGCCACTGGGGAAAGGTTTTGGGAAGGGCCCGGAAGGGCTTGCGATTCGAGCCCTCACCTTAGCAATTTGATCATTTGGCACTATAATCACCATAGGCATGCGCATAACGTTGCGCTTAATCAAGAGGAGAAAACGTATGGGTCTGTTTGATATGTTCAAGAAGAAGGCTGAGCCCGCGGCAGCTGCTGCTCCGGCCTCCATCTCTACTTCTGCCGGCGCCGACGTGCTGTGCTCGCCCGTCAAGGGCAAGGTCATCAAGATGGCCGACGTGCCCGATCCCGTCTTTGGTGGCGAGGTTCTGGGCAAGGGCTGCGCCGTGTGGCCCGAGGACGACCTGGTCTACGCTCCCTGCGACGGCAAAGTGACCGTCACCATGGGTCACGCCGTGGGCCTGCAGTCCGATAGCGGCATCGAGGTTCTGGTGCACGTTGGCGTCGATACCGTCAACATGAACGGCGACGGCTTCGAGGGCTTCGTCAAGGCCGACGACGTCGTCAAGGCCGGCCAGCCCATGCTCAAGATCGACCGCGCCAAGATCGCTGCCGCCGGTTACAAGGACTGCGTCGTCGTGGCCGTGTCCAATACCGCCGAGTTTGCCGACGTCGAGCTCGCCGTCGAGGCCGACTCCGCTGTCGCCGCCGGTGACGCCATCGTTAAGGTCGTCCGCAAGTAGGCTGCGGCAACATAAGGATGTGCAAGGGTGGTCGGGTTATCCGACCGCCCTTTTTTAATAGGCCGGGCAGGCGCATTTTATTGCAGGAGGGGTGTTTTACGGGCCATTCGCTCGTCAAATTGAGCCGCCTGCGCTTTTGCGACGCAGGGAGTTGGGCCGGGCCGCTAATATGGACTTACTGTCACGACGTGCGCTGCGCGGGAAACGCGGCGCCGCTTGTTTGGAGGAATGTCATGAAAAAGAAGCTGCTGCTTGCGCCTCTGATGGCTGCCCTGGTCGCGTGCGTGGTTTTGCTTTCCGGCTGCGGAGGGCCTTCGGTGGAGGAGCTCATCACCAACGACCTTACGAGCCAGTTCGACGAGATCAAGAACGGCGGCGATGAATTCCTTGCCGGCCTGGAAGAGGCTTCGGGCGACGAGTTTGAGCAACTGGGCATCGATCCCAAGGAGTACGCCAAGAGCTATCTCGAGGGTTTTGATTACAAGATCGGTGATGTGACGGTCGATGAGGACAAGGGCACCGCGACCGCCGAGGTTACCATTACCTGCAAGTCCATGAACAAGATCGTCGAAGATTTCGCCACTCAGTATCAGGAGAAGGTCGCCGCACTCGATACGATGCCTTCCGAGGACGACCTGTACAAGATGGCCGGCCAGGTGATGGTCGACGTGACCAAGGCCGCTAAGACCAAGGACACCAAGGTTACCTTTAAGTATTCCGCCAACGAGGATAACGAGTGGTCTGCCGACGATTCCGCAACCACCGAGATGATGAATGCGATGATGAGCTAGTTCGTTACGGCGTTTTACCAAACGCCGTAACTGCTCGACGCTGCGCGGACACCAGAACGACAACTTGTCATTCAAAGAGGACGGCATGACCAGAAGGTCTATGCCGTCCTCTTTTCATGCCAATTTGTTCGTTCTGGTGCCCGCTCGCTGTCCGTCCTCTACCTGCGACACTGCCATCGCTGGAGTAGTCATTGGGAAGGTGGCAGTTGGGGACGTTCCTTTTCTGCTGGCAGTTGGGGACATTTCTTTGGTGCGGGGGCAGCTAAAAGAGTTTCGTCCCACATTAGCTGCCCGTGGGAGGGATGAGCGGTTACTCGCCCAGCACCAGTGCTGCGAGTTCTGCTTGGGTGTCCACCACGTAGTCGGCGCCGGCGGCTTCCAGCTCTGCGCGGCCGCGGAAGCCCCAGCTGACGCCTGCGCTCTTAAGGCCGGCGTTGTGGCCGGTCAGGATATCGACATTGGAATCGCCCACATAGAGCGTGGTTGCCGGATTGGCGCCCAGCTCCTCCATCACATGCAGCGTGACGGGTGCTTCGGGCTTAGGCGGAAACGCATCGACACGGCTCTGTACCAGCGCAAAGCGCTCGGAACCAAAATACTTTTCGATAAGCGGAGCCGCCGAGACGTGGTCCTTGTTAGTGAGCACGGCAAGCTGCACACCCGCGGCGCGCAGGCGGTCGAGCATCTCGATCGTGCCGGCATAGGGGGCGGTGTGGTCCTCCTTGTGCTCGCCGTAATAAGCCCTAAACTCGGCAAGCGTCTTCTCAAACATACGGCCGTCGCCTGCGTACTCGGCGGGCATAAAGCGCTCAACCAGCTTGAGCATGCCGTTTCCCACCTTGTAGCGGTACTCGTCGACGGCAAACGTGGGCCAGCCGTGCGTCTCGCAGGTATGGTTGCCGGCGGCCGCCAGGTCCTCGAGCGTGTTGAGGATGGTGCCGTCCAGGTCAAAGATCACATGGGAAAAAGCTGCTGCCATGAAAGCTCCCATCATTGGGTTTCAAAACGCACCCCATAATACTGGGCTTCCGCGTTGGGCGTGCTTGGAATCTGAACATCTCCAGGGATATCAGGTCACATTGCGCCGACCGCGCGGTTCCGTCCTAGCAAATTCTCGGCAGCTGCTCTCCCACGAGCATGTCGAGGATACGGGTCGAGCCCCAGCCGGTGCGCACGCGCACGGCGGGACGGGCACCCTCGGCAAGTGGCAGCACGCGACCGATGACGGCGGCATTCTCGCCGTAGTGGGCGGCGCGCATGGCGGCTAGCGCGGCATCGGCTTGCTCGGCCGGCATGACGGCAACCATCTTGCCCTCGTTTGCCACCTGCAGCACATCGTAGCCGAGCATCTCGCAGGCGGCCTGCACGTCGGGACGCACGGGCACGGCATCCTCGTCGACCTCCATGGAAACACTGCTGGCCTGGGCAAACTCGTTGAGCGTGGACGCCAGGCCACCGCGCGTGGGGTCGCGAAAGCAACGCGTGCCGGGCGCTGCGGCCAAAACGTCGGCAATCAGGTGGTTGAGCGGCGCAGCGTCGCTTTCTATCGTGCTTGAAAACGCCAGGCCCTCGCGTTGGCTCATGATGGCGATGCCGTGGTCGCCCAGCGTACCCGATACCAGAATGACATCGCCGGGCTGGCAGTTGGCACCGCTGAGCGCCACGCCCGTGGGAACCTCGCCCACGCCGGCGGTATTGATGTAGACGCCGTCGGCTCCGCCGCGCTCGACCACCTTGGTGTCGCCCGTGATTATGGACACGCCCGCTTCGCGCGCCGTTTCGGCCATCGTCTGCACAATCTGGCGGAGCTTATCCATGGGATAGCCCTCTTCGAGGATAAATCCGCACGACAGGTAGCGCACGTTGGCGCCCGAGGTCGCGACATCGTTGACGGTTCCGCACACGGCAAGGCGGCCTATGTTGCCACCGGGGAAGAACTGCGGCGAGACTACAAAGCTGTCGGTCGACATAGCGACGCGCCCGCTCGCGGGCAGCGCGGCGACGCCGGCATCGTTGCCCTCGAGCAGCTCGGGCGACCCAAAGGCATCCAAAAAGACCTCATCGATGATGCGTTTCATCATCTGACCGCCAGAACCGTGGCCCAACAGGACGGTGCTATCGGTGATGCTATGGGACATATCCAAAACTCCAATCGTGGGTGGTGCCAGTGTGCGGGTGCGTCCGGGCTAGTTACGGTATCTAAAGTACGCCGCGCAGCTGCCCTCGGAGCTCACCATGCACGGTCCGACAGGATGCTCGGGCGTGCAGGTGCGGCCAAAGAGCGGGCAGTTGCTCGGCGTAATGGCCCCGCGCAGCACGTCGCCGCAGCGGCACCCACGCGGCTCGACCGTCGCCTCAACGGGCACGTCAAAGCGAGCGCGGGCATCAAAGCGCGAGAACTCGGGGCGGATGGAAAGGCCCGAGTTGGCAATCGGCCCCAGCCCGCGCCACGTGGTGTCGCATGGCTCAAACACCTGCTCGACCAGCTGGCGCGCCACGGGGTTGCCGTCTGCGTTGACGCCACGGCGGTAGGCGTTGTCGATCGCGGGCCTGCCCTCGACAACCATCTGGACCAGCATGCAGATGCCCTGCAGGATATCGACCGGCTCAAATCCCGTGACCACGCCCGGGGTATTGAACTCGTCGACCAAAAAGCTAAAGGGCGCCAAGCCCGTGATGGTGGCGACGTGGCCCGGCAGGATAAAGCCGTCGATGGCGGTCTCGGGATCGTTGGCGATGGCGCGCAACGCCGGCGGCGTGGTCTTGTGGGCGCAATAGACCGAAAAGTTCAAAAGCCCGCGTGCCTCGGCCTCCAAGATAGCGGCGGCGATGGTGGGCGTCGTAGTCTCAAAGCCCACACCCATAAAGATGACCGGACGGTCGGGGTTTTGCTCAGCGATGTTGAGTGCGTCGAGTGGGGAATACACAATGCGGATGTCGCGCCCTGCCGCCTTTTGCGCGGCGAGCGAAGTGGACGATCCGGGCACGCGCATCATGTCGCCAAAGGTGGTGATGATGGCGCCGTCTATGTTGGCGAGCGCGATTGCGTGGTCGATGTCGCGGTTGGCGGTAACGCAGACGGGGCAGCCCGGGCCACTCAGTAGCTTGAGCCCCGCCGGCATAATGGAGCGAAAGCCATAGCGGCCGATGCTCACGGTGTGCGTGCCGCAGACTTCCATAAGGTTGATGGTGCGGTCGCCGACGAGTTCATGGATGCGTTCGAGGAGCTCGCGGGCCAGCTTGGAATCGCGAAATGCCGAAAAGTCGATACCGGAGCGCGCCGGCTGTCCGGCCGCCACTAGTATGCCTCGGCTGGGTTGCTGGCCAGTTGGTCTTCTTCGGCCAGCTCGGTCATGGCATTAACGAGCTCGAGCGTTTCTTGCGCTTCCTGCTCGTCGACGATCTGGATGCCAAAGCCGGCGTGTACGAGAATGTAGTCGCCAACCTGCGCCGTCGGCACGAGTCGCAGCGACACGGGGCGCTCGATGCCCATCATGTCGACGGTGGCCTTGAGGTCGTCGTCGCGTTTGACCACTTTGCCGGGAACGGCAAGGCACATATTGTTCCCCTTTTAGACGCTTTGCGCTGGATGGGCGCTTAATAATCCATCAGTTGATGGTAGCGCTCGCGGGGTTTGCGGGCAAACGCGTTACGCCTGTGAGACGGCTGGGCACAGTGACGTGCGAGAGCGAGCTACTGCGATGCAATCTGCGCAAGACGAGCGCTTGCGACCGCCGCCTGACCGTAGGCGATGCAGCCGTCGTTGACGGGCACGGTGTGGGGGACGAGGACAGTAAGGTCTGCGCTTTTGAGCTCGCGGGTGAGGAGCTGGAGCAGAAGTCGGTTCATGAACACGCCGCCCGAGAGGGCGACGGTGTCGATGCCCTCTCGGGCGCAGATTTCGCTGGCGATGCGTGCCGAGGAGCGTGCGATGGCGACATGGAAGTCGAGCGCGAGCTTATCGGCAGGCGCTCCTGCTTCAATTCCCTCCAGAAGTGCCTCAAAGAGTGCTTTCTGGTCCAGAACATAGGAGCCGTCCAACCACGATGGGCCAGATGCGGAATAGCCGGCGTTGTCGTCGGGAAAACGGGCGATTTCGCTGTCGAGCGCGCGCCAGGCGGCGGCTTCGAGCTCGATAGCGGGTTCGCCCTCGTAGGTTGCCTGGCCACAAATGCCCAAAATCGCGGCTGCGGCATCAAACAGGCGACCCATGCTGCTGGTGCGCGGGCTGTTGATGCCGCGCTCGATCATCGTTGCCGTTATGCTGCGCGTCTGCTCGTCAAGGCTGTCCAAGAGTCCCGCGGCGCCCGGGTGCCCGAGTAGGTCGAGTTCGCTGAGCAGGGCAAAGGCATTGCGGCGGGCATCGTGTACGGATGCGGCGCCGCCGGGGAGTGCCCAGGTGCGCAGATGCGCGACGCGCTCAAAATCGGCGAGATGGGCGATAAAAAACTCGCCGCCCCATATGGTGCCATCGGTGCCGGCACCCGTGCCGTCGAAGGCGATGCCGAGGACACGCGCATCGGGCGCAAGCCGGCCTGCGGCAATCGCCTCTGCCATTACGCTCGCGATGTGTGCATGATGGTGCTGGACTTCGATAAGCGGCAGATTTTGCTCCCGTGCCTGTTCACGCGCCCATTGGCTCGACAGATAGCTGGGATGCATGTCGCATGCCAAGGCGGCAGGCGCTAGGTCAAAGAGGTTTTCCAGACGCGAGCGCGCGGCACTCCAAGCATCGAAAGTCGCGCCGTTTTCGACATCGCCGATATGCTGCGACACAAAACAGGTCGTATGACCGTCGGCGTCCTCGCGCGTGAGTGCAATCGTGGCTTTTTGCTGCGGCCCACAGGCGAGTACGCAGGGCGTGGTGCCGTCGAGCGCCGGCAACGACAGCGGTTGCGGCGCATATCCGCGTGCGCGACGCACGGGCATGACGTCGCCGTCGACCACGCGTACCACGGAGTCGTCGTAGCGCGACAGAATCGCGCGGTCGTTACCGAGCAGCGCATCGGCGATGCCGGCGGCAACCAGGTGCTCCCATGCAAGGACATCGTCGGTCTCGATGGGCTCTTCGCTCAGGTTTCCGCTGGTCATAACGATTGCGTGCATGTCGTGCGCTGCAGCCGCGGCGAGCAGTAAATGTTGAAGTGGGGTGTAGGGGAGCATGACGCCGAGCTCGGGCAAGTCGTGCGCGACGGATGGCGCGAGCTCGAGGGCGTTGGGGGAGCCGTGGGCGTCGTTGCCGGCCGCGCGGCGGCGTAGCAGCACAATGGGACGAACGCTGCCGGCCAGCAGGTCGCGCTCAACGCCATCGACATGGCACAGGCGCTCGGCGTCGGCAAGGCCGCGCACCATAACGGCAAGCGGCTTGTTGCTGCGACGCTTGCGACGGCGCAGCTCGCATACCGCTTGTTCGTTGGCGGCGTCGCAGGCCAGGTGGAATCCACCCAGACCCTTGATAGCGACGATGCCGCCGCCTGCCAGCAGCTCGACGCAGCGTTCGATGATGGCATCGCTTGCCTCGCGCGTGGAGCCGACGGCTGGTGTTGCGTCGACCGCCGTTGGCATAACACCGCGATCCGCCTCGCGCCACGTAATATGCGGTCCGCAATCAAAGCAGGCATCGGGCTGCGCGTGAAAGCGTCGATCGAGTGGGTCGGCATACTCTGCGGCGCAGGTGGGGCACATGGGAAAGCGATCCATCGAGGTTGCCGCTCGGTCATAGGGCAGCGAGCGAATGATGGTAAAACGCGGCCCGCAGTTGGTGCAGTTGATAAAGGGATAATGAAAGCGTCGGTCGGCTGGGTCGAACAACTCGCGCAGGCAGTCGTCGCACGTGGCGATGTCGGGCGAGATGAGCGTTGTATGCGCGGTTTGATCCTGCGACGCCACAATGCAAAAGTCCTGCTCGTTAGCGGCGTCCCAGTCGCCGGGTGCTAGGTCCACAACCTCGACATGCTCCACGCGAGACGCCGCAGGCGCATGCTCGGAAAGCGCGGCGACAAATTCGTCGAGCGACTCGCTTAGAGCGTGCGCCTCGATATGCACGCCATCGCCCGCGTTGAGCACCCAGCCGCAAATGCCGTGCGCCATGGCCTCGCGATACACAAACGGTCGCATGCCGACGCCCTGCACAATGCCCGTTACATGGATATGCACATGTCGCATGCGACCCTCCTTCATTGAAACCTGTCCCTTATTGGCAGGCGTGTGCTGTTACAGCCCCAGGCTCTGCTCGGTGGCGGCGCAGGTGAGCTCGCCGTGTTTAACGCCGCGCAGGCCCAGCAGACGGTCGGCCAGCTCGTAGACACGCTCACCGCGACCCTTAAGCGCCAGAATCTCCAAGCAGTTGTGGTGATCCAGATGCACGTGCATGGTCGATACGATCTCGTCGGTGTAGTCGTGCTGCACCTCGTCCAGGCGGCGCGTCAGGTCGCCGGTGTGATGGTCGTAAATCATGGTGAGCGACCCGATGACCTGCTCGTCGGGCGTTCGCATCTGCTCCTTGGCAATCGAGGCGCGAATCAGGTCGCGCACGGCCTCGGAACGGTTGGCAACGTCGCCGCGTCGCGCGATCTGCTCGTCAAAGCGGCGCAGCAGGTCGTCGGGCGCGGTGACCGAAAAACGGACCAGTTCGGAGGCGGGGCTGCCGCAACGACAGCCCGCGTCGCCGGTCAGCCCGTGCGAATGCTCGTGCTCGTGATCGCAGGCGTGCTCGTGATCGGCCACGCTACACCAGCTTTACGGAGCCAACGGAGTTGTGGTCGGCCTCGATGGCCTCCTCGTAGCCCTCGAGTGCGTCGTGCGCCTCGTGGAGCGCCGCCATGGCGGCCTCGAGCTTGGCGCCAATGCGCTCCATATCAAAGTTCTCGGTTGCATGCAGCAGCTGATGGCTCCACTCGTGGGCGAGCTCGATCGTGTCGTCGACCTGCTTGACGCTCATGGCAAGCTGGCTCATGTTCATTCCAACGTCATGCATGTGAATCTCCTTTTGTACGGGTCTATTCAGTGGTTCAGATTCTACTACGCCCGCTTTGCGCATCGCCGCATAAGAAAACGGGTGCGAGTCCGTCTGACCCGCACCCGTTCACTGGGGGCTGTTTGTGACCACCATACTATCCGTGGTCGCGGGCGCAGCGCCCGGCTCTCCGGTGAGCGGCGCAAAACCGCTCATGGACGGCAGCACATGACCGGCGTATTACAGGTGCTTCTCAAGCAGTGCCTGCAGCCTGGCCTTGGGCAGCGCGCCAACGGAGCGGTCGATTTCCTCGCCGTTCTTAAAGACGACCAGCGTGGGGATGCTCATAACGCCAAACTTCATGGCTAGGTCCTGATTGTCGTCGACGTTGCATTTGGCGACGACAAGTTTGCCGGCCAGCTCGTCGGCCACTTCGTCAACGATGGGCGAGAGCGAACGGCAGGGACCGCACCACGGTGCCCAAAAATCAACCAGCACGGGAAGGCTGCCGTTAACGACGGAATCGAAGTTCTCGGGGGTAATCTGCTTAATGTCAGCCATGGTGACCTCCATAATGCGACGCGGCTCGGCCGCGTAAAACTCAGTACGACCGTGCTTATACCCAACGGTCCGCAAAGCAAGCACTCGCGGTTGGCTCTTTTATATAATGGTGGGCATGCAAACGATTGGAGAGCGCATGTCCACGTCACAAAGCCAGAAAAAAGAAGCCATCGCCCAGGCGACCGAGCAGGAGCTCGCATCGCTCGCGGGTCGCGGCGTGCGTATCGCGGGCAACGCGTGCTCGCCGATTGTGCTGGTAAAAGGTGATTTAGACGATGCCGAGCGTGCGGGCGGCGAGCTGGCTGCCGGTCCGGACGGTGCCGCGCTGCGCAAGGCGCTCGGTGCCATCGGATACGCGCCCGAGGATTTCTGCGTGCTGGCAAGTGTTGCCGGCGCGGGTGACGGAGCGGTTGCGACAGGCGAGGGCCTGCCGTGCGAGCTGTTCCGCGAGGCGCTCGAGGCCTTGGACCCCGAGGCGGTCCTGCTGCTGGACGATCGCGCGGCCGATACCATGCGCGAGACCTATGCAGACATGCTCGTGGCAATCGACGACTTTGATACTGCTATGCTCAAGCCCGGCTTGGTCGCCCATGTGCAGGGGCGTCGCGTGCTCGCGCTCGACGGTTTTGAGGCGGCGCTTACTGACAAAGCCGCCAAGCAGCGCATGTGGGCATACATCAAGCAGCTGACTCCGGCAGCCGCGCCGCTGTAGCGGACCGGAGCCGGCAAGGCGGCCCTGACGGGTCGAGCGCGGCGCCGGCTTGTCGCGCCCTTACATCACGGCGCGTAGCTCAAACCGGTCGCCGTTGATGCGAAACTGGCAGTTGCCGTTCATGCGTTCGACGGCAAGCTTGATGCTTTTGGTTCCAAAGCCGTGTCCGGTGTGCCCGGCTACGGGCATGCCGTCGACCATGCGCGGCGGGCGTCCAAAGATGCCTCCTGCGCTATCGAGAGCTCGACTATCCTCAGCTTGCCAGTTCGAAAATGGACCTGCCGCATGATTGAATCTTTATTTCAACTTTACACCTAGGTTTACAGCTGTCTTGTCAGCTGTAAACCTAGGTGTCATACTAAAGCCCCAAGATTCGCCAAAAGAGAGGGGCCTTGATGGCACAGAGCGCGAACATGGATGCGTCGGAGCTTGCACGCGATATCGCGGCCGGCCTAGCATCGGCAACGACGGCAACGGAGCGCGCGGCGCTGGTGCCCGCAGAGCTCGTCGAGGCCATTCAGCAATTAAAAACCCAACGTGACGCGGTGATCTTGGCGCACTACTATGTGGCGCCCGAGGTCCAAGCCGTTGCCGATTACGTCGGCGACAGTTTCTACCTGGCAAAGCTCGCCAAGAGCCTGCCGCAGCAGACCATCGTGCTGTGCGGCGTGGAGTTTATGGGCGAGAGCGCCAAGCTGCTCAACCCCACCAAGACCGTGCTGCTGCCCGAGCTGGGCGCGGATTGTCCCATGGCGCACATGGTCAAGCGCGAGACGGTCGACGCGGCACGCGCCGAGTACGGCGACGACCTTGCCGTGGTCTGCTACGTTAACTCGACGGTTGAGATCAAGAGCTGGAGTGATGTGTGTGTCACTAGCTCCAACGCCGTCAAGATTGTGTCCGAGCTGCCGCAGCAACACGTCCTGTTCATCCCCGATCAAAACCTGGGCCGCTTCGTAGCCGAGCAGGTGCCGCAAAAGCACGTCATCCTCAACAATGGCTATTGCCCGCGCCATCACATCATCACCGTCGAGCAGATCGTTGACGCGCAGGAAGCGCACCCCGACGCGCTCGTGCTGGCGCACCCCGAGTGCAAGGCCGATGTCCTTGCCGAGGCCGACTACATCGGCTCCACCGCCGGCATCATCAAGTACGCCGAGGAGTCGGACGCGAGCGAGTTCATCATCGTGACGGTCCGCGGCGTGCTCTACGAGCTCGAGCGCCGCTGCGAGGGCACCGGCAAAAAGTTCTATTTCCCTGCGGTGCAGCCCACCTGCGTCAACATGGATCTCATCACGCTCGAAAAGCTCGTGCGCTGCCTGGAGACGGGCGTGGGCGAGGTGCAGATTGGCGTGTCGGACGAGGCAGCCGATCAGGCCAAGCTCACGCTCGACCGCATGCTCGAGTACGCGGCGCGCTAAGCCAATGTGGCATGAGGGACAGTCCCTTATGTCACATTACAAGGGAGAGGATTCCTGTGGAAACCAAACAATACCCCGACATGGAGTGCGACGTTGTCATTGCCGGCTGCGGCGTGGCGGGCCTGTACGCGGCCCTCAATCTGCCGACGAGCACGCGCGTGATCATGCTCTCCAAGGGCGCTGTCGACGAGTGCGACTCGATGCTCGCGCAGGGTGGCATCTGCGTGCTGCCCGAAGGCTCAGACTACGATGCCTTCTTTGAGGACACCATGCACGCCGGCCACTACGAGAACCGCCGCGAGAGCGTCGACATCATGATTCGCTCGAGCCGCTCGGTCATCAACGACTTGCTAGCGATGGGCGTGGACTTTGAACGCAAGGCCGACGGCAGCCTCGACTTTACCCGCGAGGGCGCGCACAGCCGCCCGCGCATTGCCTTCCATGCCGACATTACGGGCAAGGAGATCACGACCAAACTGCTCCAGGCCGTTCGCAAGCTGGATAACGTGCAGATCTTGGAGCACGTGGCCATGACCGACATCCTGACGGGCGAGCGTGATGGCGCTACGGTGTGCACCGGCGTCGTCGCCGTTCCCGTGGACGAGGACAACTCGGTTCGTCCCGCCGACGAGCTGGCAAACGCCGCCGAGGGCGTGCATGCCGGCGAGCCGTTTGAGATCCATGCCCGCCATACGCTGTGGGCGACGGGCGGTATCGGCGGCGTGTACGACCATTCGACTAACTACCCGCAGCTCACGGGCGACGCTTGCTACATCGCTCAGGAGCATGGCATTAAGATGGAGCATCTGGACTACGTGCAGATTCACCCCACGGGGCTGTTCTCGCCGCAGCCGGGCCGCACCTTCCTGATCAGCGAGAGCTGCCGCGGCGAGGGCGCGATTCTGCTCAACGCCGCTGGCGAGCGCTTTACCGACGAGCTGCAGCCGCGTGACGTGGTCGCCGCCGCCATTCGCGAGCAGATGAAGCAGGACGGCACCGAGCACGAGTGGCTGAGCTTTGCCCCCGTCGAGCGCGATGTGGTGACCGGGCACTTTACCAACATCCGCGCGCGCTGCCTGGAGGACGGCCGCGATATCTTGGACGAGCCCATTCCCGTTACGCCCACGCAGCACTACTTTATGGGCGGCGTGTGGGTCGACAAGGACGGCCGCACCTCGATGCCCGAGCTCTACGCCGCGGGCGAGACGGCTTGCAACGGCGTTCACGGCAAGAATCGCCTCGCATCAAACAGCCTGCTCGAAGCGCTGGTCTGGGGTCGTCGCGCCGCGTGGTATATGCGTACCGGCGAGTCGCTGACCGTGGAGCAGGCGGGCGATCCCGCGCTCGATGGCCGTCATCGCGCCCTGAGTGCCGATCCCCTGGCAATCGATGATTTGGCCCGTGCCGCCGGCACGCAGGCCGTGGAGGAGTAGACCATGAATCCCATTACCATGAAGCTCGTCGTCGATGATCTGATTCTGCAGGCTCTGCGCGAGGACATTACCTTTGAGGACGTGAGCACGGCGAGCGTGTGCCCCACGGCGCGTCCCGCCACGGTGGAGCTTATCGCCAAAGCCGATGGCATCATCGCCGGCCTGGATGTGTTCGCTCGCACCTTTGAGCTGCTGGATTCGCAGAGCTCGGTGCTGTTTGATGTCGTCGATGGCGATGAGGTGCACGCCGGCGACCACGTGGGTCAGGTGCGCGGCGACGCGCGCGTGCTGCTTTCGGGTGAGCGCGTGGCACTCAACTACCTGCAGCGCATGAGTGGCATCGCTACCTACACGCACAGCATGGCCGCGGCGCTCGAGGGCACCAAGACCGTGCTTGTCGACACGCGTAAGACCACGCCGGGCATGCGCGTGTTTGAAAAGGCAGCGGTCGAGATCGGCGGCGGCAGCAACCACCGCTACAACCTGTCGACGGCCGTCATGCTCAAGGACAACCACATCGATGCCGCCGGTGGCGTGACGCGCGCGATCGAGATGGCGCGCGCCCATGCGTCGTTTACCACGACGGTCGAGATTGAGTGCGAAAACCTGGACATGGTGCGCGAGGCTGTGGAGGCCGGCGCCGATATCATCATGCTCGACAACATGACCCACGACGACATGGCTGCCGCGATTGAGCTTATCGCCGGCCGCGCCAAGACCGAGTGTTCGGGCAATGTGGACGCCAGCAATATCCGTGCACTCGCCGACCTGGGCGTTGACTTTATTAGCTCGGGGGCGCTGACGCACTCTGCGCCGATTCTCGACCTCTCGCTTAAACACCTGCGTCTGTTGGACGGTAAATAATGGACGCCCGCGAGCGTCGCCGTGCCATCATGGGCGTGCTCGAGCGAGCCAAGGGCCCCGTCTCCGGCAGCGCACTTGCTCGTGAGGTGGGTGTGAGCCGCCAGATTGTCGTGCAAGACATCGCCCTGCTGCGTGCCGATGGGCACGATATCGTGGCGACCAATCGCGGCTACGTGCTGCAGGAGGCCCCCAGCAGCCCCGCTGTGCCCACGCGATTGGTCAAGGTTCGCCACGGCGTGGAGCAGGCAGGCGATGAGCTCACGAGTATCGTCGACGCAGGAGGTGCCGTGCTCAACGTGATCGTCAATCACCGCGTATACGGTAAGATCACGGCCGACTTGGACATTCGCAATCGTCGCGATGTTGAGCGCTACCTGCACGATATCGAGAGCGGCAAGAGTTTTCCGCTGCTGACGGTGACAAGTGGCTATCACTTCCACCGCATCGCGGCGGAAGACGAGCAAACCCTTGACGAGATCGAGGCCATGCTCAAGGAAAAGGGCTATCTGGCAGATCTGATGCCCTACGAAGATGACCTGTCCTAGTAACGACGAATGCAAAAGGAGGCCTCCGCGGCGATGCGGAGGCCTCCTTTTTTGTGCACGGTGTACTTTTGAGTGTGCAAGTGGGGGAGTTGTTACTCCTCGACGATCTCGGTGATCGCGCCGGCGGGGCAAGCGTCCTGGCAAGCGCCACAGGCGACGCAGGAGTCCTCGTCAGCGACGGTAGCGACGTCCTGGAGCTCCAGAACGCCAGCGGGGCAAGAGTCGACGCAAACGCCACAAGCGATGCACTCGTCGGCATCAATTACGGGATGAGCCATGGTAGTTTCCTCTCTGTTGACCGACGCTACAGACGATGCGCGCCGGTTTGATTCGGGCAAAAACATACCACGGGAGCGACCGTTTGCAATACCCTCTGGCCGGCATCTTCATACCGTTCGCCGAGTATGCCAAGGTTTACTAAAAAACGCGCAGGTGGGGCCGTTGAGCTGCGCAAATGTTAGCTAAAGGTGACTCGTAATATTGAGCGATTGAGCGAGCTTTTGGAAAGCGTGTCCCGGAATCGACGCCCAAAACGGGTCACGCCTTCCTCGGGGTCGCCCAAGACCGCCCCAGGCACCCCCAGATCCAAACCTCAGCCATCTCTACATAGATCTCAATAGATTTGCCCAGAACTCAAACAGTGCGTCTACCTGCGCATTTGCGAACCTAAACTCTCGGCAATAAGAAATCTTATATGAATTGACTTAGATTTTGTATATTCCGACCCATAAGGGGATACACTACATCCTGAAAGACAAGCCGAAGCGCCGCGCGGCAGACCGCCGAGTCGGTGCAAACGCACAAGAGAGAGGGAATTTCTAATGGGCAAGATTCTTGGTATCGACCTTGGTACTACTAACTCCGCAATGGCCGTTCTCGAGGGCGGTTCTCCGACCATTATCGTGAACGCCGAGGGCGACCGCACCACCCCGTCCGTCGTGGGCTTCCGTGCTGACGGCGACCGCGTCGTGGGTAAGGCCGCTAAGAACCAGGCTGTCACCAACCCCAAGAACACCGTGTTCTCCATCAAGCGCTTCATGGGCCGCAAGTACTCCGAGTGCACCTCCGAGATCAAGACTGTGCCGTACGAGGTCAAGGAGGGCCAGGGCGGCCGTGCCGTCGTCGACATCGAGGGCAAGGATTACACCGCCGAGCAGGTGAGCGCCATGACGCTCGCCAAGATGAAGGCCGACGCCGAGAAGTATCTGGGCGAGACCGTCACCGACGCCGTCATCACCGTCCCGGCCTACTTCAACGACGCCCAGCGTCAGGCCACCAAGGATGCCGGTAAGATCGCCGGCCTCAACGTCAAGCGTATCGTCAACGAGCCGACCGCTGCCGCTCTTGCCTATGGTCTGGACAAGCAGGGTACCGACCAGCGCATCCTGGTCTTCGACCTGGGCGGCGGCACCTTCGATGTCTCCATCCTCGATCTCGCCGACGGCGTGTTTGAGGTTCTGTCCACCTCGGGCGACAACCACCTGGGCGGCGACGACTGGGATCAGCGCGTCATCGACTGGATGGCCGACAAGTTCCAGCAGGAGAACGGCGTCGATCTGCGTCAGGACCCCATGGCCCTGCAGCGTCTGAAGGAGGCCGCCGAGAACGCTAAGAAGGAGCTCTCCGCGGCGCAGCAGTCCACCATTAACCTGCCGTTCATTACCATGAACCAGTCCGGCCCGCTGCACCTCAACTACACGCTGACCCGTGCCGAGTTCGAGAAGATCACCCGCGACCTGCTCGAGCGCTGCAAGCAGCCTGTCACCAACGCCCTGCGCGACGCTAAGCTCAAGCTCTCCGATCTGACCGAGGTCATCCTCGTCGGCGGTTCTACCCGTATGCCCGCTGTCCAGGATCTGGTCAAGACCATGACCGGCAAGCAGCCCAACATGTCCGTGAACCCCGATGAGGTCGTTGCCGACGGCGCTGCCGTCCAGGGCGGCGTGCTCACCGGTGACGTCGAGGGCATCCTGCTGCTCGACGTTACCCCGCTGTCGCTGGGCGTCGAGACCATGGGCGGCATCATGACCAAGATGATCGACCGCAACACCACGATCCCGACCTCCAAGACCGAGGTCTACTCCACCGCAGCCGACAACCAGACCAGCGTCGAGATCAACGTGCTCCAGGGCGAGCGCGAGCTTGCCCGCGACAACAAGTCGCTCGGTAAGTTCCAGCTGACCGGTATCCCGGCTGCCCGCCGCGGCGTGCCGCAGATCGAAGTCACCTTCGACATCGACGCCAACGGCATCGTCAAGGTCTCCGCTAAGGACAAGGGCACCGGCAAGGAGCAGCAGATCACTATCTCCGGCTCCACCGCTCTGTCCGACGACGAGGTCGATCGTATGGTCAAGGACGCCGAGGCTCATGCCGAGGAGGACAAGAAGCAGAAGGAAGAGGTCGAGGTCCGCAACCAGACCGACAGCCTGTGCTACTCCACCGAGCAGACCCTCAACGAGCTGGGCGACAAGGTTTCCGCCGACGTGAAGTCCAAGGCCGAGGCCGCTATCGCCGACGCCAAGAAGGCGCTCGAGGGCTCTGACGTCGAGGCCATCAAGGCCGCTGGCGAGTCCCTGCAGTCCGTGGCCTACGAGCTGGCTCAGGTTGTCTACGCCGACGCTCAGCAGCAGACCGACGGCGCCGCCGGTGCCCAGCCTGCCGACGATGACGTTGTCGACGCCGACTACGAGGTTGTGGACGACGAGGACAAGTAATCATGTCCGCCCGTAAAGCTCGCACGGAGGCGGCTGCCGCTGGCGCCGCCCCCGTTGACTCTGAGGAGAAGGACGTGAAGATTCCCGTAGAGGCCGTCGACGATACCGAGGTCAACGAGACCGAGGCCGCCGAGGCTGCCGAGAACCAGGTAGAGGATTCCAACAAGGAGGCGACGATGACCGAGGACGAGATGGTGGAAGCTGCTATCCGCGCCGGTGAGGAAGCCGCCGACAACGACTTTAAGCTCAAGTTTGAGCAGGCCCAAAAGGAGCTCGCCGACGTGCGCAGCGAGCTCGATGCTGCGGCAGAGGCTCAGAAGGCCGCCGAGGACAAGGCAAAGGACGCCACCGAGCGCACCGCCCGTCTACAGGCCGACTGGGAGAACTTCCGTCGCCGCACCGCCAACGAGCGCATCGCCGAGCGCGAGCGCGCGACCGAGAAGCTCGTCACTGCGCTGCTGCCGGTGGTTGACGATATCGAGCGTGCAATCGACCATGCCCGTAGCCAGGAGCTTTCCGACGATTTTAAGCAGTTCGTCGATGGCGTTGACGCGGTGCATGCCAAGCTGCTCGACGTGTTCGCGCACGAGGGCGTTGAGCCCATCGACCCCAAGGGCGAGGCGTTCGATCCGCTCGAGCACCAGGCTGTGGGTCGCGTCGAGGACGCATCGCAGTACGACGAGACCGTCAACGACGTGTACCAGAAGGGCTACCGCATGGCAGATCGTATTCTGCGTTCCGCGATGGTGACGGTGACCTACGGCGGCGAGAAGCGCCCCGCACCGGAGCCCGAAGCGGCGCCCGAGGATGCCACGGCCGATACGGCCGAGAGCACCGAGGAGTAATTGAGAAGGGCCCCGGGGCAACCCCCGGGGCCCTTTCTGACCTAGTGCCATATGAAAGCATGAGCCGTTGTCTGCATGGACGGCGGACGTAACAGGAGAGGAGCTACGATGGCTGCAGGCAAAACCTTCTATGACATCCTGGGCGTATCCAAGAGCGCCTCCGACAAAGAGATCAAGAGCGCGTTTCGCAAGCTCGCGCAAAAATATCACCCCGATGCCGGCGGCGACGAGGCCAAGTTCAAGGAGATCAGCGAGGCCTACGAGACGCTTTCGGACGAGAAGAAGCGCAAAGAGTACGACCAGATGCTCATGTTCGGCGGCATGCCGGGCGCGGGCGGCGCGTATGGCGGCGGCTACGGTGCCGGCGCGGGCGCCAGCGGCTGGGGCGATATCTTCGACAGCATCTTTAGCGGCAACGGCGCCTGGGGCAGCGATTGGGGCTCGGGCTTTGCCGGGGCCGCGGGTGCTGCCGGTGCGGGCGCGGGCCGCAACCGCGCGCGCAAGGGCGGCGATCTGTCGCTGACTGTCGACGTAACGGCCGAGGACGCGTTCCGCGGCGTGACGCACAAGGTCACCTACCGCATTCCCTCGACGGGCGAGCAGCAGACCATCACGGTCTCGGTGCCCGCGGGCGCGGTCGACGGCGGCAAATTGCGTTACAAGCGCCGTGGCGAGTACGGCGTTGCCGGAGGCGAGCGTGGCGACCTGGTCGTGACCACGCATGTGGAGGAGCATCCGCTGTTTAAGCGCAAGGGTGCCGACGTGACCATGGAGGTGCCGATCTCGGTCTACGAGGCGGCGCTCGGCTGCACGGTGGATGTGCCCACGCCCGGCGGCGCGACGGTTCGTCTGAAGGTGCCCGCTGGCACCCAGACGGGCAAGAAGTTCCGCTTTAAGGAGATGGGTGCGCCCGACGTTAAGCATCGCGGCCGCACGGGTGCGCTACTCGTCGAGATCAAGGTGCAGGTTCCCACGAGCCTATCCGACGACGAGCGCGATGCCATGACCAGGCTGCGCGAGGCCGACACGCGCGATTATCGCGAGAAGGTCAACCGTTACAAGGCGACGTTCTAGGGCGGTCGTGGCGCACGCCCGCGCCCGCGGGCTTATGATGGACGATAACGAGACGGAAAGGGGTCAGGTAGCATGGCCGAGGACAATAGGAACAAACCGCTGTACATGATCAGCGTGGCGGCCGAGCTGACCGGCATGCATCCGCAGACTCTGCGCGTCTACGAGTCCAAGGGCCTGGTGAACCCCCAGCGCTCAGGCGGTAACACGCGTCTGTATTCGCGTGCCGATATCGAGCGCCTGGAGCTCATCAACCAGCTCACCGACGAGGGCATCAACCTTGCCGGCGTGGTGCGCATCCTCGATATGAAGGAGCGTGCCGAGGAGCGTGAGCGCGAGAACGAAAAGCTCCGTGCCCGCGTGCGCCAGCTCGAGGACGAGCTGCACGAGTACAAGATGCAGAAGAAGATCACTGCCCTGGCCCCGCGCGATGGCTCGGTTAACCCCGAACAGGTCATGCGCAAGCTGCTGGGCGCGGGGACCGATTTGTAGTTACGCGGGCCGCATTCGGACAATCTGGCATTCAACTTCATGATCCCTTGGGGACGGAGGAAAACGGATCACTGGGTCAGGCCGACCCCCTCAGTGATCCGTTTTCCTCCGTCCCCAAGGGATCATTTTGCCGGCTCACACTGGGCTCGTCCTTTACTTTACCGAGATAAAGTGAACGTGCAGATTCGTAACCCACTCGCAACCGTTCTATGGCACGATATTGAACGAATGTATGCTATGCGCCCAAATCTTTTGGGCAGAGTGGGAGACAGTATGGTCAAGCTGTACGAGGACGGCATCTACCTGCGCGGCGGCGGCGAGGTTGTGCCTGCGGCCGAGGCTGCCGAGCGCGGTATTACGCAGACACCCGAGGACGCCAAGCGTGGCACCATCGCGTATTCGATCCTTCAGGCACACAATACGTCTGGCGACCCAGAGGCGCTCAAGATTCGCTTCGACGCCATGGCGAGCCACGACATCACCTTTGTTGGCATCATCCAGACGGCGCGCGCCTCGGGCATGGAGCAGTTCCCGCTGCCTTACGTGCTCACCAACTGCCACAACTCGCTGTGCGCCGTGGGCGGCACCATCAACGAGGACGACCACGTCTTTGGCCTTTCCGCTGCTAAGAAGTACGGTGGCATCTTCGTCCCGCCGCACATCGCCGTCATCCACTCCTTTATGCGCGAGAACTTCGCCGGTTGCGGCAAGATGATCCTGGGTTCCGATTCGCACACCCGCTACGGCGCTCTGGGCACCATGGCCGTGGGCGAGGGCGGCGGCGAGCTGGCAAAGCAACTGCTGCGTGACACCTACGATGTTGCCTATCCCGGCGTCGTTGCCATCTACCTCACGGGCGCCCCGCGTCCCGGTGTCGGCCCGCACGACGTGGCGCTCGCCATCATCCGCGCCGTCTTTGCCAAGGGGTACGTCAAGAACAAGGTCATGGAGTTTGTGGGCCCGGGCATCGCGAGCATGACGACCGACTACCGCAACGGCGTTGACGTCATGACCACCGAGACCACCTGCCTGTCGAGCATCTGGGCCACCGACGAGGACACGCACGCGTTTCTGACCATGCACGGCCGCGGCGACGACTACCGCGAGCTCAAGCCCGCCGATGTTGCCTACTACGACGGCTGCGTCGAGGTCGACCTGTCGAGCATCAAGCCCATGATCGCGCTGCCGTTCCATCCTTCCAACGGCTTTGAGATCGACGAGCTCAACGAGAACCTCGAGGACATCCTGCATGAGGTCGAGCTCGAGGCCGCCAAGATCGGCGAGGGCAAGACGCACTTTAGCCTGCTCGACAAGATCGTCGACGGCAAGCTGCACGTGCAGCAGGGCGTTATCGCCGGCTGCTCGGGCGGCAACTACGACTCCGTGGTCCAAGCTGCCCGTGTGCTCAAGGGCGCCGACACCGGCTGTGGCGAGTTCTCGCTGTCGGTCTATCCCACGAGCCAGCCCGTGGCGCTCGAACTTACGCGCCGTGGCTATATCTACGACCTCATGGAGGCCGGTGCGATCGTGCGCACGGCGTTCTGCGGCCCGTGTTTCGGCGCCGGCGACACGCCCGCCAACAACGGCCTTTCGATCCGCCACACTACGCGCAACTTCCCCAACCGCGAGGGTTCCAAGCCGGGTAATGGCCAGCTGAGCGCCGTGGCCCTGATGGACGCCCGCTCCATTGCGGCGACGGCCGCCAACGGTGGCGTCCTGACGCCGGCGACCGACTTGCCCGAGGAGACTTGGGATGAGGCCTGCGAGTACACCTTTGACGACGCGCCGTACAAAAAGCGCGTGTACTGGGGCTTTGGCAAGGCGGAGCCTGCAGACGAGCTGGTCGAGGGTCCCAACATCAAGCCGTGGCCCGCGATGGAGCCGCTTGGTGACGATATCCTGCTCAAGGTGTGCTCCAAGATCATGGATCCGGTCACCACGACCGACGAGCTCATTCCCTCGGGCGAGACGAGCTCCTTCCGCTCCAACCCGCTGGGTCTGGCCGAGTTTACGCTGAGCCGTCGTGATCCGGCCTACGTGGGCCGCTCCAAGGAGGTTGACGCGGTGGAAAAGCGCCGCGTTGCCGGCGAAGCAGCAGGCGACCTGGCGGCACTCGATGCCGAGCTTGCCGGCGTGTTTGAGGCGCTGGCTGGTGCGGGCGTCGTGGCAGATGCCAAGGCGACCGAGTACGGCTCCATGCTCTATGCCAAGAAGCCGGGCGACGGCTCTGCCCGCGAGCAGGCCGCGAGCTGCCAGCGCGTAATTGGCGGTCTGGCCAACATCGTCCACGAGTATGCCACCAAGCGTTATCGCTCCAACGTGATGAACTGGGGTATGGTGCCCTTCCAGATGGAGGCCGAGCCCAACTTTGAGGTGGGCGACTACGTCTTTGTGCCGGGTATTCGCGCCGCGCTCGATGGCGACCTGAAGGACATCGCTGCCTACGTAGTGCGCGCCGACGGTGCGGTCGAGCGGATTGAGCTCTACATTGCCGATATGACGGCAGAGGAGCGTGCCATCGTCAAGGCCGGCTGCCTGATCAACTACAACAAGTTCAAGGCCGCTGCCGAGTAACGCACTTAATTGTCCGCCCGGGGCCACCCTTTCCCGCCCGCTCACGCGCTTCGCGAGGGTCGCGTTCGGCAAAGGGTGGCCCCGGGCTACATTTCTGCGTTCTCGTTGGGTCTTGAGGGACGCTAAAAATAGACTTGCTTGATGCCGCCCCTGTTATCGGGGCGGCTTCTTTTGTCGAAAACCACCATGAAGGGGCAGGCGCCTTTGTGGTGGCTCAATTCGTCTTAATCTGTAACATCTTGGCCGCTAAAAGTGGGCTTGGTGTTACAGATTTAGATTTTCGATTCGGGTGTCTTCTGTTCGTCTCGATTTGTAACAGATAGAGCTCTATTTGCCGACTAGATGTTACAGATTGAGTCAAACGGGCGCCGCTGGTCATTTCATCTTGATCTGTAACATCTGGAGCCATAAACAGTCGCTAGATGTTACAGATTGAGATAGTAAGGGGACGAGGCCGCAGCGGGTGAGCGCGCCTGCCCCCTATCTCTTAATCACTCAGAAAATCTTATATATAGAGACTTAGATTTGTGTATAAGATCGTACAAAGCTGGCAACAATACTTCTCGAACAACGTGAAGCCGCCCCGTAGGGTGGCCGCCCCAAGAGAGGTGATTCCATGAGAATCGATAAGCTAGCAATGACGTCGCGCGAGGCGCTGCAGACTGCCATGAGCACGGCTGCCGACGCGCAGGCCGGCGCGGTGGAGCCGATTCACCTGCTGTCCGCCCTGCTCGGTGCCGGCGAGCGCAATATCTCCGTGATTATCGAGCGCATCGGTGCTGACCCGGCCCAGCTCGCACGCTCCACGCAGGATGCCATCGACCACGCGCCCAAGGTTTCGGGCGAGGGTCAGCAGATGGGCCTGTCCAACGAGCTTGTCCGCGTCATCGAGAAGGCCGAGAAAAAGGCTACCAAGATGGGCGACAGCTTTGTGGTGACCGAGCATTTGCTGATGGCGCTTGCCGAGGACAAGGGCGAGGCGGGCCGCGTGCTGCGCGATGCTGGCGTGACCAAGGAGCGCATCGAGCGGGTCTACGAGGAACTGCGTGGCGATGACCGCGTGACGTCTGCCGAGGACAAGACCCAGTTTGAGGCGTTGGAGCAGTACGGTCGCAACATCTGCGATCTAGCCCGTGCCGGCAAGCTCGACCCGGTCATCGGCCGTACCGACGAGATCCGTCGTACCATCCAGGTCCTGTCCCGTCGCACCAAGAACAACCCCGTGCTCATCGGCGAGCCGGGCGTCGGCAAGACGGCCATCGTCGAGGGCATCGCCCAGCGTATCGTGGCCGGCGACGTGCCGAGCACCCTGCGCGACCGCGACCTCATCGAGCTCGACATGAGCGCGCTGGTTGCCGGCGCCAAGTACCGTGGTGAGTTCGAGGACCGCTTAAAGGCCGTGCTCAAGGAGGTGCAGAAGTCCGAAGGTAAGGTCATCCTGTTCATCGATGAGCTCCACACCATTGTGGGCGCGGGTGCCACCGAGGGCTCCATGGACGCCGGCAACATCCTCAAGCCTGCGCTCGCCCGTGGCGACCTGCACGCGATCGGCGCGACCACGCTCGACGAGTACCGCAAGTACATCGAGAAGGACGCGGCGCTCGCGCGTCGTTTCCAGACCGTGATGGTCAGCGAGCCTACCGTCGAGGACACCATCTCGATTCTGCGTGGCCTCAAGGAGAAGTACGAGATCTTCCACGGCGTACACATCACCGATAGCGCGCTCGTGGCCGCCGCCGACCTCTCCGACCGCTACATCGCCGACCGTTTCCTGCCCGACAAGGCCATCGATCTGGTCGACGAGGCCGCAAGCCGCCTGCGCATGGAGCTCGACAGCATGCCGGTCGAGATCGACGCCACCACGCGTCAACTCACCCAGCTGCAGATCGAGGAGCAGGCGCTCATGAAGGAGACCGACGACGCCTCCAAGGAGCGTCTGGAGGCTCTGCGCCAAGAGATTGCCGAGGTCCAGGAAAAACTCAACGTGCAAAAGGCCGGCTGGCTCAACCAGAAGAACGCCATCGACCACGTGCAGGAGCTCAAGGGGCAGCTCGATGAGGCCAAGAGCGAAGAGGAGCGCGCGACGCGCAACGGCGATCTGGGCCGTGCGTCCGAGCTGCGCTACTCCGTGATTCCGGGCCTGCAGCAGCAGATTCAGGATTCCGAGGCTGCGCTCGAGGCGCAAAAGCAGCAGGACGGCGAGGGCCTCAACGAGCAAGTGACCTCCGATGAGATCGCCGAGGTCGTGAGCGCTTGGACCGGCGTGCCCGTCTCCAAGATGATGCAGGGCGAGCTCGACAAGCTCAAGGGCCTGGAGGGCGAGCTGCATAAGCGCGTCATCGGCCAGGACGAGGCCGTCTCAGCCGTCGCCGCAGCTGTGCGCCGCAGCCGTGCGGGCCTCTCCGATCCGGACAAGCCCATCGGAAGCTTCTTCTTCCTGGGCCCCACCGGCGTGGGCAAGACCGAGCTCGCCAAGGCGCTTGCCGAGTGCCTGTTCGATGACGAGCGCGCGCTCGTGCGTATCGACATGTCTGAGTACATGGAGAAGTTCAGCGTCCAGCGTCTGATCGGTGCGCCCCCGGGATACGTGGGCTACGACGAGGGCGGCCAGCTCACCGAGGCCGTGCGCCGTCGTCCGTACTCCGTGATCTTGCTCGACGAGATGGAGAAGGCCCATCCGGATGTCTTTAACGTGCTACTACAGGTGCTTGACGACGGCCGTCTGACCGACGGTCAGGGTCGCCAGGTGTCCTTCAAGAACACGATCATTATCATGACGTCTAATGTGGGCTCCAAGGCTATCGCCGAGCTTTCCGGCAAGGACGAGGAGGAGATGCGCCATCAGGTCGACGCGGCCATGGCTCAGACCTTCCGCCCCGAGTTCCTCAACCGTATCGACGATATCGTGGTGTTCCATCCGCTCGGCATGGCGCAGATCGAGAAGATCGTCGACATTCAGCTCGCCGACGTCCGCGCGCGTCTGGCCAAGGAGCGCATGACGCTTGCCATCACCCCGGCGGCCAAGCAGATGCTCGCCGTGGGCGGCCTGGATCCGGTCTTTGGCGCCCGTCCGCTCAAGCGTCTGGTGCAACGCGAGGTCGTGGATGCCATCGCGGCCGCCATCATCGACGGTACGGTGCGCGAGGGCGATCAGGTGACGGTCGATGTCGACAAGGACGGCGGCTTTACCGTCGTGTGCGACAACACGCCGGCGGCCACCTACGAGGTCCCCGACGCCGAGTAGATTTTGGGCCATGCCTTAAAAACTACTAGCCGTCTCTAAACGCCAAGGGCGGCGGATCCAATTGGGTCCGCCGCCCTTTTTCGTGCGACAATCGATGGTGTTGAACACAATTGCACGGCAAGGAGATACGCAGATGAAAGACGAGAACAAGACGAACGCACCGGCGACTGAGGCGGCGCCCGCCGCACCCGCCGCACCCAAGCCTGCGCCTAAGCCGGCACCCAAGCCGCGCGACCCCTATATCCGCGCCGAGAACGAGGACGATGACGGCTACGATCCCTACAGCGATCGCCGCCCCGAGCGCGAGCCACTGTTCGAAGCCGATCCGTGGCGCTGAGTGCCATCCAAAAGGCCACCAATAAGTTGCGGTGAAATAGGGACTATTTTGCGGTTTTACCAGCAAAAAGGGGGTGCGGACAGAAAGTTGGACCGCGGGGCGGTCCGGACTGGAGGTTCGCATGTACAGCAGGGAGAAGGTCGAGCTCTTCCTCCTGGCGACGGAGGACGGCATGGGGCCCACCGCCGCCGCGGAGTTCGCGGGGGTCACGGTGAGCGCGGCCAAGAAGTGGGCGACGGGGCACCTCCCGCGCAGCTACACCGGCGGGGGCAGTAGAATCGTGGCGAGGAAACCGCCACGGAAGGAGGCCAGCTTGGGCCCCGACAAGTCGATCTACGCCCCGCCCGCGACCGGCCCGCTCGCCGGGCTCAACGAGGACCAGATAGAGAACCTGCTGCTCAGGGCGGTGTTGGCCGACCTAAAAGCGGAAGGGTGGGACCCGGCTTCGATCTCGAACAGGAGCAAGTGCGAGCTCGGCGAGAGATTGAGGCGGGCGACCGCCCTGCCCCTCCGCTCGATCACAGGTTTCTTGAGGATATCGAAGAGCTCCTATGAGTACTGGAGGCCCCGCGTCGCCGCGCCGCGCGACCGCGACGCCGACATACGCGACCGCGTGGTGCGCATCTTCCGCGAGGGCTCGGGGTGCTGGGGGTACCGCACCGTCTGGGCGCGCCTGCGCCGCGAGGGCGTCCGCGCCAGCGAGAAGCGCGTGGCCCGCGTGATGCGCGAGGAGGGCCTCGAGGTCGTCTACAACAGGAGGCGCGCCCGGGGCTACAGCTCCTACGCCGGCGAGGTCTCCAAGGCGCCGGAGAACCTCGTGAACAGGAATTTCCACGCCGACGAGCCCAACCGGCTGTGGCTCACCGACATCACCGAGTTCAGGCTCCCGGGCGGCGAGAAGGTCTACCTGAGCCCGGTCATCGACTGCTTCGACG
>UQJV01000017.1 GCA_900541475.1 uncultured Collinsella sp. | reverse complement strand
GACAAGTTCGAGCATCGGCGCAGCAAGCAAATCACCCGTGAAGGGGGGGGGGGGGGGGAGGGGGGGGGGAAAGGTGTTGAAAAATGGGGCGGTTCCCCATATTATTAATGACGTCGACAGGCGGGGTGGTTCCCCGCGTACGTGCCATCTGAGTAACCGAGGGGAGGGCGCACATGGGAATGACTGGTGCATACGAGCGCAATCTCGATGCAAAAGGTCGTCTGTCCCTGCCTGCACCCCTTCGCGAGGAACTTGGAGAGCACGTTCGCGTGTTCAAAGCCCTGGATGTCGATGCTCTGTACGTGTTCTCTGCCGAGGCCTTCGATAAGTGGGTCGAAGGACTCTTCGCGGGTCGCGAGGGCCACGAGGGTTTTAACCCGCGTGACATCAACGACCAGAAGCTCATGAGGGCGATTAACAAGCGTACCACGTCGATGGATGTGGACAGCGCCGGTCGTATCGGTCTTTCTGAGTCTCTCCGCAAGCAGGCGAACCTCGACCGCGAGGTCACGGTTGTGGGCAACTACGACCACCTTGAGGTTTGGGACCGCGCCGCGGCCGATGAGGACGATGACGACGAGGCCCTGCTTGACCTCTTCTTCTCGTAAGGGCAAGGCACGAGTAACGGATGGAGCGTGGGATCTTGACACAAGAATATCGGCATGAACCTGTCATGCTCGGCGAAGTGCTTGAGTCGCTGCAGCTAAAGAGCGGCTCCGTTGTCTGCGATTGCACCCTTGGCGGTGCCGGCCATTCGGTAAAGATGGCCGCGCAGGTGGGGGAGACGGGCCTTTTGCTCGGCGTCGATCAGGATGACATGGCCCTCGAGGCCGCTGGCGCCCGTCTGGACCGCGAGGTTCCCGGCGTCCCGCACCAGCTGCTGAAGGGCAACTTCGGCGACTTGGACGAGCTGCTTTGCTCGGCCGAGGTGCCTGGGGTCGATGGCTTTCTGTTTGACTTGGGCGTTTCGTCACCGCAACTCGATATCCCTGGCAGGGGCTTTTCGTATAACGAGGATGCCCCATTGGACATGCGGATGGATCCGGGTAATAACACCTTAAACGCAGCTGAGGTCATCAATACCTATAACGAACACGACCTCGCCCGGATTCTACGCGTCTATGGCGAAGAGAAGTTCGCCTCGCAGATTGCACGCGAAATCGTGCGCCGTCGCGAGCAAGAACCGATCGAAACCACCGGTCAGTTTGTCGAGATCATCAAGGCGGGAATACCTGCTGCCGCTCGTCGGCATGGTGGGCACCCTGCCAAGAAAAGTTTCCAGGCCATTCGCATCGAGGTCAACCACGAGCTCGATGTGCTCGAGAGAGGGCTTGACGCCGCCACCAGGTGGCTCAACCCGGGCGGGCGTATTTGCGTCATCTCGTATCACTCGCTCGAGGACCGTATCGTAAAGAACCACTTTAAGGAGATGAGCCAGGGGTGCACGTGCCCGCCGGAGATTCCGGTGTGCGTGTGCGGCAACGTGCCGATACTCAAGGTCATCACCCGCAAACCCTTGGTTGCCCAACCCGATGAGGTTGCGCGCAACCCTCGGGCGAGATCAGCCAAAATCCGCGTGGCGCAGCGCCTGTAGGCGCGACCGCGCGAAATTGGACCTCCCGCTCGCACCATAAACGAAGCTTAAACACACTACCAACGTACTCGGGATGGGAGGCGGCATATCATGGGCTATAACACCTCAAACGCAGCACTCGCCTATGATATGAACGTCATGCCCGCCTACCGCGAGGCACCGCAGGCGCCCGCTGCCCCTCGTGAGCGGCGCACACCGCGTTTTGATGTCTACACGGGCGCGGGCCGTCAGGCAAACCAGGCGGTAAGCCCGGTTTTCATGAGCGTTCTTAAAACGGTTTGCATCATTGCGGCTATCTTCATGACGATCGGTGTAGCACGCGTGGCACTTGCCGGTGTTACGGCCCAGGTGCTCAACGGCAACGCAGAGCTTACCAACACGCTCGAGAAGGCGACCGACGAGAGTTCTGACCTTGAGGTCATGCATTCGGTCTATGGTGCCGACACGCGCATTCGCGATCTTGCGGGTGCCTATGGCATGGTGGAGCCCAGCGAGAGCGTTACGCTTGACTTTTCGCAGGATGCAGCCGCGGGCGCTCGCTCGACTGCGGCCGCTCAGTAAATAAGACGGTAGCTGAGTATGACAAATGACTATCGCCGCGGTTCCGACGGGAGTCACGGGTCTGGACGTCCCTCCTCGCGGGGACGTTCTGGTTATCAAGGAACGGGTCGGCCATCTTACAACGTGGGGCCGTCCCATGGCAACGACCCTGCGTCGCGTCTTCGTGGCTCGGGCGGACCTCGGGTGCGCAATACGGGCGCGCGCAAGGGGGCGTCGTCTGAATGGGTTACGGGAACGCCGCTGCCTCGCCGCGATGTCGTTATGGGCTGTATTGGGGTTGGCCTTGCCGCGGGCGTCTTCCGTCTTGCCGAATACCAGATCGTGAATGCTGACAAGCTGCGCGAGCGTGCGGACGCGCGTCGCCTGCTCTCACAGACGCTCTATGCCAAACGCGGCACTATCTACGACCGCAACGGCAACGTGCTGACGTCGTCGGTCGAATGCCGCAATGTCGCTGTGAACCCTCAGCTTGTCGAGGACGTCGACAAGACAGTCTCGGCGCTGGTCAAGGCCACCGGTATCGATAAAAAGACCTGCCGCAAGCTGGTGCTGTCTGATGGCTCCTGGGTGTATATCAAGCGCCAGGTCGACGAGGATGACGCAGCCGCCCTGGAAAAGAAGAATCTACCCGGCGTGCTTTTTGAGCAGGCCATGAAGCGGGTTTACCCGTATGGAAACCTGGCTTCTCAGGTGCTGGGCATCGTGAATGTGGACAACGTTGGCCTGACGGGACTCGAAAAACAATACAATGAGCTTCTGACTGGAACGAACGGCTCTCTTGTGCGCGAGCGCGCAAGAGATGGCGGCTATATCGCGGGCGGTGCCTATAAAAAGGTTGCCGCGGTCGATGGCGTGGACATTGTGACGACGATCGACGTCAACATTCAGCGCGCGGCGGAAGATGCCTTGGCCGAAGCGGTTGAGAAGACGAAGGCAAAAAACGGTTCGGCCCTGGTGACCGACCCGACGACTGGAGAGATCCTGGCCGCTTGCTCGTATCCGACCTATGACCAGACCGATTTGGAAAACGCCAAGACCGAGGATATGAACCTTCGTCTGGTGACGGATGCCTACGAGCCCGGTTCGGTCTTTAAGACGTTGGTGGCGGGCGCCGGATTTGATTTGGGTGTTGTACGCACGAGCACATCGTTTGAGGTTCCGGCGAGCATCAAGGTGGGCGGCGATACCGTTTCCGATGCCGACAAACGTGATTACGCCATGACAATGGACGTACGCGAGATGATGCGTCGTTCGTCCAATGTCGGTTTTGTTCTGGTGGGGCGCAAGATTGGTGCCGATGATTTTGCGTCCTACGTGGACAAATGGGGCATTGGACACAGCTCGGGTGTCGATTTTCCGGGCGAGAGTTTGGGTATTGTCAAGAAACGTGATCAGTATGATGGTGCCACCTTGGGTGCGATGAGCTTTGGCCAGGCGCTGTCCGTGTCGCCGATTGAGGTCGCGCGTGCCGTGGGCGGTATTGCCAACGGCGGCGTGATGATGACGCCGCACTTCTATAAGTCCAGCAAGGGCGATGAAAAGGATTGGGGCGAGGGCGATCGCGCGATTTCCGAGGAGGCCGCCTCGCAGGTGACATCGTGTATGCAGACAGTCGTTGCCGAGGGAACGGGCGATGGCGGTGCGGTGGACGGTTACGACGTGGCGGGCAAGACCGGTACGGCCGAGCGCGCCGATGAGAACGGCGGCTACCTCAAAGATAATTACATGTCGTCCTTTATGGGATTTGCCCCGGCGCAGTCGCCCAAGGTTCTGTGCTACATCACCCTCGACGGAACCCCAGCTAGCTCGCATGCCGCCGCGGTGCCGTTCCAGTCCATTATGGCCAACGCGCTTGACGTGCTGGGTATCCCGCGCACCAAGTAGGGGGTTACAATCTACGGAATGGCCAGTCGGTTAATCCGGGGTGTTCACACGCCCTGCACCACGCATAGGTTGCGCTGGGATACAATACGCCGATAGCATTATTAGGTTTACAGGGGAGCTGCAATGATAGAGATCGCCGTCAACAACCTCGCGGCCGCAACAGGGGCCCGAACCGTGACGGGAGAAGCCGATCGGGTATGCCGCGGCTGCGTTATCGACTCACGCCAGGTTGAGGAGGGCACGATATTCGTCGCCTTCCCGGGCGAAAAGGTCGACGGCAACGACTTTGCTTCCTGTGCCATCGAGTCGGGTGCCGGCGCCGTCGTGATGACACGCGAGCCCGATGCCGAGCTGCTTTCGCTGGCCCATGAGAAGGGCTGCGCCATCCTACATGCCGATGACCCCGAGGAGTTTTTGCTTCGTCTGGCTCACGCTTATCGTTTGGAGCTTGGCTGCCTGGTGATTGGCATCACCGGTTCTATCGGCAAGACGACGACCAAGGACGTGCTCGCCGCGGTGCTCGCCAAGCGCTATCGCGTTTGGGCCACCAAGGGCAACTATAACAACCTGATCGGTATGCCGCTTACGGTACTGGCGGCCCCTGCCGATACCGAGGTTCTGGTGCTCGAGATGGGCATGAACCATTTCCATGAAATTGAACGCCTGTCTCAGTCTGCCAATCCTAACCTTGCCGTCGTGACCAAGATCGGTACCTCCCATATCGGTATCCTGGGCAGTCGTGAGAATATCGCTCGTGCCAAGTCGGAGATTGTTGGCGGCATGTGCGCCGCCGGCGACCTTCTCCCGTTACTGGTTTTGGGTGGTGAGGACGACTTTACTCCGTTCATCCGTGACACCTTCGCCGGGCCTGCGGGCATCGACGTGATGCTTGCGGGCGTCTCGGACGACGATGAGGTCCGTGCGCGCGACATGCGCATTGACGACGAGGGGCGCCCGGTCTTTACGCTCGATTTTGGCTCGGGCGAGACCATTGACACCCTGCTTGCCATTCCCGGCGTGCAGTCCGTTCCCAATGCCGTCAAGGCCGCGGCGGTTGCTCATCGCCTTGGCGTGACGCCCGAGCAGATCGATTCCGCCTTTAGGGGTCTCACGATTACCGGGCATCGTCAGGAGATCAAGCGCGCCAAGAGCGGTGCCCGCGTCATCGACGACTCATATAACGCCAGCGCCGAATCGATGGCGGCGGGCCTCGACCTGCTGTGCTCGCTTTCGTGCATGGGTTCGCGCATGGCCGTTTTGGGAGAGATGGGAGAGATGGGCGACGAGGCCCCTCGCATGCATGAGCTGGTGGGCGCCTATGCGGCGGCCAAGAAGCTCGATATGCTCGCATGTGTCGGTGGTGAGCTTGCCCGGCGTATGGCCGAGGCCGCGCGCATGATGGGTATGGACGAGGACCGCATCCAGGTGTTCTCCGACTATCAGCAGGTGCTCGACCGTATGGGCGGCGCACTTGAGAAGCATGATGTCGTGCTGGTCAAGGGCTCCCGCTTCGTTGAACTCGATCGCTTTGTGGAAGGTGTGTGCTAGACCATGTTCGGCAATCCTTCGTATCCTACGTACCAGGCCTTTTTGGGATTGGGCATCGCCGCTATCATCGCGATGCTGCTTATGCCGTGGTGGATTAAGCTCCTGAAGGTCGAGGGTATCGGCCAGCAGGTTCGCGCCGATGGCCCCAAGCGCCACCTGATTAAGCAGGGCACGCCCACCATGGGTGGCGTCATCATCCTGGTCGCTGTTTCGCTGACCTGCCTTTTGATGGGCAAGCTCACCACCGAGCTCGTGCTTGTACTGCTCGCCACGCTGGCAACCGGCGTACTTGGTCTCATCGACGACCTGACTTCTGTCACGCACGGCCGCTCGCTTGGCCTGACGCCTCACGCCAAGATGATTGGCCTTACCCTCATCTGCGTTACCTTTACCGTGCTTGCCGTCAACTGGTGCGGCGTCGCCCCCGAGATTCGTTTCCCCGGTGGCCTGACGATCGACCTAGGCGTGCTCTCGACCACCATTTGCGGCCTCTCTTTTCCGTGGCTCTACCTTGTCTTTTGCTGGCTGATGATCGCGGGCCTTTCCAACGCCGTAAACCTTACCGATGGCTTGGACGGCCTTGCCGGCGGCACCTCCATGATCGCCATGTTGGCCATGGCTGCCATGGCGTTTTTACACGGCGATGTGAACCTGTCCATCTTCTGCACGGCGTGCGCTGGTGCGTGCCTGGGCTTTTTGTGGTTCAACTGCTATCCGGCGAGCATTTTTATGGGTGATACCGGCTCGCTGGCGCTGGGCGCCGCTTTTGCCTGCACCTCCATCATCACCAACACCGAGGTTGTTTCCCTCATCATCGGCGGCCTGTTTATCGTCGAGACCCTGTCGGTCATGATTCAGGTCGTCTACTTCCACTTTACACACAAGCGCGTCTTTCTCATGGCGCCCATACATCATCATTTCGAAAAGAAGGGCTGGGCCGAGACCAAGGTCGTCATCCGTTTTTGGATTATCGCCGCGGCCTTCGGAGCCTTGGGCCTCGCGTTGTTCTTCCAGTTGGGATAGTGGTCTTTCATGCCTCTTGCTGATGTCTTTAGCCTGCTCGTTTTGGGCCAGGGTAAGTCCGGTCTTGATGTCGCTCGCTGGGCGCTTGCGCATCCCGAGCGCGTGAGTGCCGTTACCGTTTACGGTGGCGGCACATCCGAGCCCAACGATGCCACGCGCTCGCTCGAGGCGCACGGGGCATCGTTTGTCTACGGAACCGAGCAGGTCGAGGGCGCGTTTGATGTATGCGTGACGTGTCCGGGCATCTCGGAGTTCTCGGCATTCTTTAAGGCTGGCCGCGATCACGCTGCCCAGATTATGGGTGAGCCCGAGTTTGCCTACCGCCTGTCTCCCCAAAATTGGATTGCCATTACGGGCACCAACGGCAAGACGACCACCACGTCGCTGATCGACTACCTGCTTAAGGCGGCGGGCGAGGCGAGCGTTGCTGTCGGCAATATCGGTGAGCCTCCGGTGAACGAGATCGATGGCCGCGCGCGTAACGAGTGGTTTGTGGCGGAGCTTTCGAGCTATCAGATCGCAACGAGTCAGGAGCTTCACCCCCGTGTGGCGGTACTGCTCAACATTACCCCCGACCATCTGGGCTGGCATAAGAGCCATAAGAACTATGCACTCGCCAAGATTAAGCTCTTCGAGAATATGGTCGACGATGACCTGGTGATTGTTGATGTCGAGGATGCCGGCATCCACGAGTTCGATGAGTACATCTATGTTCCGGGCCGCCGCATCTGCAAAGTTGCTTTTGACGAACCTGCGGGCGAGGATGCCGCATTTGTGCGCGATGGCAAGATGGTCGTTCGCCTGAAGGGCGTCGAGACCCCGCTTGTCGATACGTCCGAACTTAAGATTTCGGGCCATCACAATGTAATCAATGCCCTGTGTGCTGCCACGGCGGCCCTGACGGTCGGCGCCGATGTTGACGGTGTGTGTCGCGGCCTGGCCTCGTTCCAGCCGCTGGAGCACCGCGTTGAGCCCTGTGGCGAGATCGATGGCGTGCGCTACGTCAACGATTCCAAGGCAACGAACACCGATGCGGTCGAAAAGGCCCTGACGGCTTTTCCCGATGACGATGTGATTTTACTGCTTGGCGGTCACGATAAGGGCACGCCGCTCGAGTCCTTTGCTCGCGTTGTGATGGACAACGTTCGCTCGGTGGTCTGCTTTGGCGACGCGCGCGAGCGCTTTACCGCCGCTATGGACGAAGCGGATGTCGACGGCGATGTCGATATCGCTCAGGCCGACGACTTGCGCGATGCCGTGGACGTCGCCCGTTCGCTGTCGAGCCGCGGCGATGTGATCTTGCTGTCGCCCGCCTGCTCTTCGTTTGATGAGTTCTCGGGCTACGAGGAGCGCGGCCGCGTGTTTAAGGACTATGTGGCCCAGCTTGCCGCTGCGTCCAATACGCAAACGGAATAGGGGTTGCCGGTGAGAGAGGAGAGCCCCCGACAGAATATGAGGAGGCCCGACTCGGACCGTGCTTCCTCGCAGCGCAGCACGCCGCGCGCCGGTCGTGGCACGCAGGGCATCGGCGAACGTTATATCGCCGGCGTCCCCGCACGTATCATGCGACCCCGCCTGGTCTTTTTGACCTGCCTGTTCTCGCTGGTCTGTTTTGGCCTGCTTATGGTGTACTCGGCATCTTCAGTCGAGGCGCTTCACGAGAACGACTCCGCGACCTACTTTTTATTTCGACAGTTTATGTTCACGGTCGTCGGTGTTGCTGCCCTCGAGTTCATCGCGCGCGTTGCACCCGATAGCTGGTTTGGCGAAGGGGCGCTTAAACTTGCTCTTATCGCTATGATGATCTTGCTGTTTGCGGTGTTCCTTGTTGGTAGCGGCAGCCGTGGTGCTACGCGTTGGCTGAGCATTGCCGGCATTCAGTTTCAGCCATCGGAGTTTCTCAAGCCGTTTGCCATTGCCTATTCGGCCATCATGCTCGACCGCGTGTTTTCGCCCGGTGGCAATATCAATGAGTTCCTTAAGGGCATGGGCTTCTATTTGGGCGCATCGCTCGTCTTGATTTTTATTCAGCCCGACTTTGGCACCATCCTGATTATTCTGTTGACGATCATGTGCATGGCGCTCTTTGCCGGCCTTGACCCAAAGTTCATTATCGGTGCGATTCTTGCTGGCGCCGTCATCATCGTGATCGCTCTTGTCGTCGAGCCGTACCGTATGGTGCGCATTCAGGTTCTCTTGAATCCTTGGGCAGATGAATATGGAGACGGGTATCAGGCAACGCTCGCCATTATGGCGTTTGCTTCGGGCGGACTGTTCGGCCGCGGTATCGGCAACTCAACCATGAAGTACTCGTATTTGCCCGAGGCGCACAACGACTACATCCTGGCCATCATTGGCGAGGAAGTTGGCTTTTTGGGGACGCTGCTGTTTTTCTTGGTGTTTGCGATGCTGATCTACTCAGCGTTTCGAATCGCCGAGCAAGCTACCGATCGTCGTGGGGCGCTTATGGCTTCGGGCTCTGCGGTTATCCTCGCGGTGCAGTTTTTGATCAACGCGCTGGGTATTCTCAACGTGTTTCCCATGACGGGCAAGCCGCTGCCGTTTATCAGCTATGGTGGCTCTTCGATTATCGTGTCGCTCATGCTCGCCGGGCTTATCTTGCGCGTCTCGCACGAGAGCGCTCGACGCGATGAATACGATCGTCGCCGCGATAGCTTTGCCGTTATGGACGAGAGCACTGCCGGGGTTCCCCATGCACGCGGGGAGCGCTCGTCGCGTGGCGGCTTTACCGTCTTGAACGGTTTTGCTTCGGAGTCGGATGCCCGTCTCCGGCCACGCTCGGCGCCACAGGGTCGCCCGCAACGACCGACGCCGCGCAATGCGGGTGGCGGATATAATCGAATCGACCTGAATTCGGACCCGTCGACGCGCTTGCGCACCGACGACCAGGGGCCGCGCGTACGAAGGGACTACCATGACCGATAAGATGACCGTTGCTATCGCAGCCGGCGGCACGGCGGGACATATCAACCCCGCACTTGCCTTGGCCGAGGAGCTGCGCGACCGTGGCCACCACGTTGTATTTGTGGGTCAGTCGCATAAGCTCGAGGGTCGTCTGGTTCCCGAGGCTGGGTTTGATTTTGTACCGATTACGGTTACGGGCTTCGACCGCTCTCGCCCTTGGACAGCATTGAGCTCGCTGTGGCGTGTCTATAAGGCGAAGCGCGCGCTCGGCAACCATTTTTCTAAAGCCCGCAAGCCCGATGTCGCCATAGGTTTTGGCGCCTATGTCGAGGTCCCGCTTCTGGGCTGGTGCAAGGACGCGGGCATTCCGTATCTGCTGCACGAACAGAATTCCGTCCCGGGCCTTGCTAACAAGATGATGAGTTCGCATGCCGCCCGCGTTTGCATCTCGGTGCCGGCAGCGCGTTCCGTGTTTGAGCGCGAGGGCGATCCTGACCATGTGCTCATGACCGGCAACCCCGTGCGCCGTTCTGTGATCGAGGGTGATCGAGTCCGCGGCCGCAGGGCCCTTGATGTGCCCGAGGACACCACGCTCCTGCTGGTGTTTGGCGGCTCACTTGGTGCCCAGCATCTTAATGAGCGCGTGGCTTCGCTTAAAAACGAGCTGCTCTCGCGCGAGAATCTCTATGTTTTGCATTCGACGGGCGCCGATGGCTTTGAGGACACCGAGCGCGCTCTTGCCCTGACGCCCGAGGAGGCGAAACGGTATCGCGTCCAGCCCTACATCGACAATATGGGCGATATGCTGGCTGCGGCCGATTTGGTCCTCTCGCGCTCGGGCGCTTCGAGCGTCGCCGAGATTGCCGCTCTTGCCGTTCCTTCGGTGCTGGTGCCGTATCCGCATGCGACGGCCGATCATCAGACCACCAATGCCCGCTATCTGGTCGATGCCGGTGCCGGCGTGCTCTGCGCCGATGTCGATATCGACACCCAGGCGTTTGCCGATGAGCTGCTGCATCTTATCGATGATGCGCAGGCGCGCGATGCCATGCGCCAGGCGGCTCGCGGTTTGGCCCAAGACCGCGCTGCCGTCCTTTTGGCGGACGCGGTAGAAGGATTGCGTTAGTTAGACGGGATATCGCGGGTCGCCCTCGCGCGGATGCGGTAGGTGCGGTAAAGTAAACGGGTTACAGGCAGTGTTTACGCAAGGAGTACACGAGCACATGGCTGATTCCAAGACTGCAACCTCCGCGCCCGAGTTCAAGAGCGCCCATTTTATCGGTATCGGTGGCGCCGGCATGAGCGGCATCGCCCTCGTCCTTCACGAGCGCGGCTATGTCGTTACCGGCTCCGACCTTAAGACGTCGCGCTACATTCGCCAGCTTACCGGCGCCGGCGTGAAGGTGCATGTGGGCCATGAGGCTGCCACCATCGACGAGGTCAAGCCTGACGTCGTCGTGGTCTCTACCGCTATTCCCGAGTCCAACCCCGAGCTCGTCCGTGCGCGCGAGTTGGGTATTCCCGTGTGGCCTCGCGCCAAGATGCTCTCGGCTCTGGGCCACGGCTACACCACCGTTGCCGTTGCCGGTACTCACGGCAAGACCACGACCTCTTCGATGTGCGCCACCATGCTCGACCGCATGGGTCTGGACCCCAGCTTCCTGATCGGTGGCATTGTCGAGGGCTACGATACCAACGGCAAGAACGGCTCGGGCGACTATTTTGTCGCCGAGGCGGATGAGTCCGACAGCTCCTTCCTGTTCCTTAACCCCAACGTGGTCATCGTGACCAACGTCGAGGCCGACCATCTCGATCACTACTCGGGTATCGAGGAGATCGAGGCCACCTTCGCCAAGTTTATGAGTCTGGTGGGCGAGGACGGCACGGTCATCATCTGTGGTGAGGACCCGCATCTGGTCGAGCTTGCCAGGTCGACCGGTCGCCGCGTGCTTTCCTATGGTTTTGCCGAGACCAACGACATCGTCTGCGTGCATCCGGACGTCCGAGGCATCCAGAGTGATTTTGTCGTCCGCTTTGAGGACGGCACCGAGCACGCCGTCGAGATTAAGAGCAACCCCGGTCGCCACAACATGCTCAACGCCACGGCGGTTCTTACGGTCGCTCATGTTCTGGGGCTCGATATCGACGCTGCCGCAAAGGCGCTTTCGAGCTTTGAGGGCGTCCGCCGCCGCTTTACCCATGTGGGCGATATCGATGGTATTACCGTGGTCGATGACTACGGCCATCACCCCACCGAGGTCAAGGCGACCCTCGCTGCCGCTTCGTCGCTTGGCTACAAGCATGTCGACGTCGTGTTTCAGCCGCACCGCTACTCGCGTCTGCAGGCTCTGTGCGATGACTTTGCCGATGCCTTCGCCAATGCCGACAAGCTGCTGTTAATTGACGTGTTCTCTGCCGGCGAGATGCCCATCCCGGGTGTCACGTCCAAGATGCTCGCCGATACCGTGCGCGCCAAGCACCCCGGTAAGGAGGTCGTGTACTGCTCGAGCCGTCTTGAGCTCAACGAGGAGCTCGAGAAGATGGTGGGCGAGGGCGATTTGCTGCTTACCATGGGCGCCGGCGACGTCACGACGGTCGGCCCCGAGTTCATCGAGTATCTGACTGCCAAGAAGGACGCTTAAACCCCATGGGTTTGTTTAACGCCGTCATGGCGCTTTCGGGCATGATCGATACGGACGTAATCGAGGATGAACGCCTTGCGCGCCATACGAGCTATCGTATCGGTGGCAAGGCGGACCTCTTTGTGACGTGTCACAGCTATCATGCCCTGCGCCGCGCCGTGGCGGTGCTCGACCGTGAGCAGGTGCCGTGGGTCATTATCGGCAAGGGGTCTAATCTGCTTGTTGCCGATGCAGGCTATCGCGGTGCCGTTATTTCGCTGGGGCGCGAGTTTCAGCGTACGGTTGTCGCCGATGACGGTTGTACGCTGACGGTCGGTGCGGGCGTGATGTTCGCACGCCTGGTCAACGACGCGCTGTCGCGCAGCCTTTCGGGCCTTGAGTTTGCGGTCGGTATTCCCGGCTCCGTTGGCGGCGCCTTGTCCATGAACGCCGGCACGCGAACCGAGTGGATTGGCTCGCTGGTCGAAGATGTCGTTACATTCGACCCGTGCTCCGGAATTAAGCATTACGCGGGCTCGGAGATCGCTTGGGGCTACCGTGAATGCAGCTTGCCGCGCAACGAGATCATTTTGGAATGCGTGCTCAAGCTCAAACCTGCGCCCAAGGCCGATATCCGTGAGCGTATGGAGCGGTACCTGACGCGGCGCAAGCGAACACAGCCCATGGGCTGTGCATCCTGCGGGTCGGTCTTTCGCAACCCGCCCGATGCGAGCGTGGGAAAGCTCATCGAGGATTGTGGATTAAAGGGTTTTTCGGTTGGCGGCGCGGAAGTTTCTCCCGTACACGCTAATTTTATCGTTAATAACGGAACCGCCTCGGCCGATGACGTGGCCGCGGTTATCAGACATGTGCACGGAAAGGTGAGGGAGGCGTATGGCATCGAGCTCAGACCGGAAGTTAAATTCCTCGGCTTCTAGAGCATCGAAACCAACCTTCCGCCGCGCCGGAGGGCGTTCCGGCGCACCGTCCCAGTCTCAACGTAAATCCGTCATGCCTTCTAAGACCGTCGGGTCCGCGCGGTCTTCCAAGCGTCCGGCTGCCGGCTCGCAACTTGGCGGACGGCCCGCGGCCAAAAAGGTTGCTCGTCCGGCGGCACGTCCCTCGGTGACGTCCAAACCGGCGACGGGCGCCAAGCCTTCTCGTCCCATGGCTTTGCCCACGCCCTCGTTGGGGGCAAAGGCGACGCGTCCCGGTCGCGTGCTGGGTGCATCGAAGCCACGTATGTTGACGTCGGTGTCGGCCTCCGCAAAACCGCAATCGGGCAAAAAAGGCTTCAATCCGCTGTCATCGACCGGCGCCCTGGCAAATCATGCGACGGGTGCCGCTTCTGCCGTTAAGGGCAAGGGCAAGGGCAAAATCATGGGCGGCATCCTTGCCGCTTTGGCAGTGCTTGCGGTCGTTGCCGTCGTCGTTATTAACTCTGGTCTGTTCGCCGCCACCGATATTCAGATTCAGGGCAGCGAGCATGTGACCAAGCACGATGCCATCCAGCTGATCGATCTGCCCGAGAACACGTCGCTGTTCAATGTGAATCCCGACCAGATCACCGAGGGCCTCAAGCAAAATCCGTGGGTCTCGGGCGTGGATGTCCAGCGTCAATTTCCCCATACGCTCATCATCACGCCGACGGAACGCAAGGTTATCGCAATTGCCTACATTAGCTCCGACGATCTTGCATGGGCGATCGGGGACGATGACACATGGATTGCACCGCTGTCTACCTCGGTCGATGTTGACGACCAGGGCAATGTCACCACAACGGGGGAGGGTACCAATACCCTGACCGGTATCGATGCCGCCCTAGCACTCGCCAAGCATTACGGTGCCGTGCTGCTGACCGATGTCTCGGCCGATGTCGCACCGGTTTCGGGGCAAGCGGTAAATTCCAAGGCAGTCAAAGCCGGCCTGGATTACGTCCGCGGATTCTCGAGCGAGTTCCTGGGTCAGGTCAAGGATATTTCCACGCCTTCGGTCGAGGCCATCTCGGCGAACCTCGATAACGGTATCGAGGTGTCGCTCGGAGATTCGGACGACATCGCCAAAAAGGAGCGTATCGTTACCAAGCTGCTTTCGCAGGTGGAGGGCGTGACGTATATCAACGTTCGATCTCCTGGAAACTATACGTTTAGGAACGCGCCGACCTCGTAGCGTCTTCTAGCCTTTGTTGACGGGGCATACCGCGCCGTTTATCTGGTTTGTTTGGTTTTCACCGTCAATTATTTGACTGATACGTTCATAATGTGCAAACATAATACGGTTTACCTTTGCATTTACTTTCAACTTGAAGGTTAATGTGCGCAGGGGTCAACCCATGCTATGGCTATAACCTTTGTTCGGAGGACCGACATGCACGAGACAGAGATCAACAACTACCTTGCCGTCATTAAGGTGGTCGGCGTCGGCGGCGGCGGTACCAACGCGGTTAATCGAATGATCGAAGAGGGCATCCGCGGCGTCGAGTTTGTTGCCATCAACACCGATGCTCAGGCACTCGCGATCTCTGATGCCGATATCAAGGTGCACATCGGCACCGACCTGACCCGCGGCCTGGGCGCTGGCGCCAACCCCGAGGTCGGCCGTAAGGCCGCCGATGAGTCCCGCGACGACATCGCCGAGGCACTCGCTGGCGCCGATATGGTGTTCATCACCTGCGGCGAGGGCGGCGGCACCGGCACCGGCGCTGCTCCCATCGTTGCCGATATCGCGATGAACGAGGTCGGCGCGCTGACCGTCGCCGTCGTGACCAAACCCTTTACGTTTGAGGGCCGCAAGCGCAAGAAGAGCGCCGAAGAAGGCATTAAGACGCTTTCCGACTGCGTCGACACCATGATCGTTATCCCTAACGACAAGCTGCTCGACATTGCCGAGAAGAAGACCACCATGCTTGAGGCCTTTGCAATCGCCGATGGCGTCCTTTCCCAGGGCACCCAGGGCATCACCGACCTCATCACCGTCCCCGGTATCATCAACTTGGACTTCGCCGATGTTAAGACCATCATGAAGCAGGCCGGTACCGCTATGATGGGCATCGGTACCGCTTCTGGGGACACCCGTGCCGTCGACGCCGCCCAGCAGGCTATTTCCAGCCCGCTGCTCGAGAGCTCCATTGATGGTGCCACTCGCGTCCTGCTTTCCATTGCCGGCTCCAAGGACCTGGGCATCCAGGAGATCAGCGACGCCGCCGATGTTGTCGCCAACGCCGTCGACCCCGAGGCCAACATCATCTTCGGTACCGTTGTAGACGAGTCCCTGGGCGATCAGGTGCGTATCACCGTTATCGCTACGGGCTTCTCCGACTCCAACGTCAACCGTCAGGACGAGCTCTTCGCGGCGCAGCAGTCCCAGAGCAAGGCCGCTGCTTCTGCCGAGCCGCAGCGCACCGCTCCTGCCACGAGCCCGGCTCAGGCTGCTCCGACTCGCAACGTCGGTGGTACCGAGCTCCCCAACTTTGGTAACGACCAGTTTGAGCTTCCTGACTTCCTCAAGCGCGGCAGCTTCTAGTTCGTCTTTCTAAACGACCTGCATGGGGTGCGTCCGATTGGGCGTACCCCTTTTTTGTTGTGTTTCGTCTTTGTAAACGAAAGCCTCCAATCTCCTTACGTTCCCTTTACGTTTGGTCCCTACCGTTGCGGGTATCCTTTTGATGAAGTATGGCAGCCATATGGAATGGACTGCTGCGGCGTCGCCGCGATACTCGTGTTATTAGGAGGCTTTAGTATGGCAGCACGTGCGGACAGCGTTTCGCGTGTCGACCATGATGGAGTTACGTTGGTAGAGGGCGCGACGCACGATGTTCGCTTTGCTTTCACCGAACGCGCCGGCGGTGTTTCCGAAGATGCGTACTCCTCACTCAATTTGGGCTCGCATGTTGGCGATGACCCCTTTGCCGTTCAAGAAAATCGTCGCCGCGTACTCGAGGCCATGGGTGCCGCCGAGTGCGAGCACAACCTGCTTGTTCCCAATCAAGTGCACGGTGACCATGTCGTGACGGTTACCTCGAATGGCGCCGATGATCTCGAGAACATTCGCGAGCAGATTGCAGAGGGCTGCGATGCCATCGTCTGCATGGCCCGTGAGGTGCCCGTGATGCTCTGCTTTGCCGATTGCGTTCCCGTGGTGCTGGTGGCTCCCGGCGGCTTTGCCGTGGTGCATTCTGGCTGGAAGGGCACGATTGCGCGCATTTCCGCCAAGGCGTGCCAAGCGCTCTGTGAGGCGGCTGGCTGCAAGCCGGATGATATCTCTGCCTACATTGGGCCCCATATCCTGGGCGACGAGTACGAGGTGTCCCAGGAGCTTATGGATCGCTTTGCCGCCGAGTTCGCGTGCATCGATGCTACCGCTTCCCGTATGCTCGATCTTTCCGCCGCCATTCGCGAGGCGCTGATGGACGCCGGCGTCGAGGCGAGCGGCATTGTGGACACCAAGCTTTCCACCGTTCGCCAGAATGACCGCTTTTATTCCTACCGTAACGAGGGCGGCACCTGCGGGCGCCATGCTGCCATCGGCGTGATGCTATGAGAAAGATCGCATCGGTCCTGAGTGCAGCAGTGCTCACGCTCACGCTGTGCGCCTGCTCCTCGGGATCTTCTGCCTCTTCCATTACCGTTGCCGGCTCTACGACGTGCCTTCCCATTGCCGAGATTGCCGCCGAGGGCTTTAAAGGGGAGACCGGCACTGACGTGCTGGTTTCTGGTCTGGGCTCATCTGCTGGCATCGAAGCTGTTAGCGCCGGCACCGCCGATATCGCCAGCTCCTCTCGTGGCCTCAACGCCGATGAGCAAGACCTGGGCCTGACGCCTATCGTTATCGCGCACGACGGCATCGCAGTCATCGTGAACGACGACAACCCGGTCGACAACCTCTCGACCGAGCAGCTCCGCGATATTTACGCCGGCAAGATTACCAACTGGAAAGAAGTCGGCGGAGAGGACCTGAAGATTCAGGTTATCAACCGCGATGAGGCGTCTGGTACGCGCGAGGCCTTCCGCACCATCGTGATGGACGGCACGCCGTTCGATCGTCGCTCGGCTGTTCTTTCGGGCACGGGCCAGGTACGCGATGTCGTGTCCCGCTCGCGTGGCGCTATTGGCTACATCTCGCTGGGTTTTGTCGAGAGCCTCAACGCCAAGACCTCGGTTAAGGCTGTTTCGGTCAACCATGTCGAGGCATCCGAGAAGACGGTCGCAAGTGGCGGCTATCCCATCTCGCGCGACCTTTACTTCTTTGTGAAGGGTACGCCTTCACAACAGGCGCAGGATTACATCGACTATGTGACGTCTGAGAAGATGGACAAGCAGATTCGCGAGGCGGGCTTTATTCCCGTCGCCAACGACGGAAAGGGGAGTGAGTAGCGTGGAAGCACAGGAAACCCCCCAGATTGAGCGGGAGGCTCAGGCGCCCAAAAAGCGTGAGTTGGCGTTGGTGTCGCGCAGCACCTATCTCAAGGAGAAAGCGCTGCAGTGGATCTTCTTCGCCTGTGCGTTCTTGGCGGTCGTCACCGTCATCCTGATTTTTGTCTTTACCACGTACTCGGCGCTGCCGGTCTTTACCGACATCGGTCTGGCGGACTTCCTTAGCTTTACGTGGGCGCCCTCTGAGGGTCACTACGGCATCATGTCGCTGCTGGCGGGCTCTGGTCTGGTGACGGTCGGTGCGCTCGCCATGGGTGTGCCCCTGGGTGTGGGCACGGCCGTGTATCTGGTCGAGATTGCGAGTAAGCGTGTGCGCAGGCTCATCAGCCCCGCCGTCGACCTGCTGGCGGGCATCCCCTCCATCATCTACGGCTTCTTTGGCATGGTCATCATCCGTCCGTTTATCGCGCAGCTAACCGGCGGTCTTGGCTTTGGTGCGCTGACGGCGTGGTTCGTGCTCGCCATCATGATCGTTCCGACCATCACCACGCTTACCATCGATGCCCTCAATTCCATTCCCATGGGCATTCGCGAGGCGTCCTATGCCATGGGTGCCACCAAGTGGCAGACCATCTACAAGGTCGTGCTGCCTGCAGCCAAACTGGGCATTGTCGATGCGATTGTCCTGGGTATGGGGCGTGCCATCGGTGAGACCATGGCCGTGCTCATGGTCGTGGGCAACGCTCCGGTCATCCCGGACAGCATCTCGAGCCCCATTTCGACGCTCACGAGCCAGATCGCACTCGACATGAGTTATTCCTCGGGCCTGCATCGCTCGGCTCTGTTTGGCATGGGCGTGGTTCTGTTTGTCATCTCCGCTGCACTGGTGGGTATCGTTCGTCTGATTTCCAAGAAGAAGAGGGGGTAGGCTATGTCCGATTCCGTTGACACGACGGTCGATATGACCTCGTCGCGCGAGCGCATCAAGCGTGCCCTTTCCCATGGTAAGAAGGGCCGCATCAACAAGGACCTATCCAACAAGATCATGCTCGGCGTTTTTCGCGCCGCGGCCTATATCACCACGCTGGTGTTGCTCGCCATCATCGCCTATGTAGTTATCAACGGCCTGCCGCATATTTCGCTCGACTTTATCTTTGGTTGGCCGCAGGGCGTAAATGCCGAGGGTGGCATTTGGCCCACGATCGTCTCGACTATCTACGTGACGGCACTCGCCATGCTCATCTGCACGCCGGTTGCCGTCTTGGCTGCGGTCTATCTGGCCGAATACGCCAAGCAGGGCAAGATTGTCGATATCATCCGCTATGCTGCCGATGCCCTGGCCTCGGTGCCTTCCATCGTTATGGGCCTCTTTGGTTACGCCTTGTTTGTCGAGGCCATGGGCCTGGGCCTTTCGATGGTCTCGGCCGCACTGGCGCTGGCGCTTCTGATGTTGCCCATCGTCATGCGCACCACCGAGGAGGCAATCCGCGCCGTTCCGCGCTATATCCGTTGGGGCGCATATGGCCTGGGCGCCACCAAGTGGCAGGTCGTCTCCAAGATCGTGCTTCCTTCGGCCTTTGGCCGCATCGCCACCGGTATCGTCCTCGCCATCGGTCGCGCCATCGGCGAGACCGCGGTGGTGCTCTACACCATGGGTCAGGCCATCAACCTGCCTATATCGCCGCTCGATTCCGGTCGCCCCATGACCGTTCACCTCTATTTGCTTGCCAACGACGGCATCAACATGAACGCAGCCTACGGTACTGCGCTTTTGTTGATGGCGATTATTCTGGCCTTCAACCTGTTTGCGCGTTATCTGTCGCGCAAGCGCCGCTAGTTAAGGAGTCCCATGTCCGTCTATCAGTCCGCTCCCACGCCGGAGCAAGCGGCCATCACGGCCAAGGATTTCAACTTTTGGTACGGTGACTTTCATGCGCTGACGGGGCTCGACCTCAACATCGCCAAAAACGCCATCACCTCGTTTATCGGTCCTTCGGGCTGCGGCAAATCGACGTTTTTACGCTGCATCAACCGTATGAACGACCTTATCGAGGGCGCTCGTGTCGAGGGCGTCATGACGCTCGACGGTAACGATATCTATGCCGAGGGCGTCGACCCGGTCGACCTTCGCCGCCGCGTGGGCATGATCTTTCAGCAGCCCAACCCGTTCCCGAAATCCATCTACGAGAATGTCGCTTTTGGCCCTCGTTTGCAGGGCGTGACTAGCAAAAGCGACCTCGATGACATCGTGGAAGAATCGCTCAAGCGCGCCAACCTCTGGAAAGAGGTATCCAATCAGCTCAACAAGGATGGTTTGGCGCTCTCGGGCGGTCAACAGCAACGTCTGTGCATCGCGCGCGTGCTTGCGGTGCAGCCCGATGTCCTTCTGATGGACGAGCCCTGCTCCGCCATCGACCCCACGTCCGTTTCTAAGGTCGAGGATCTGATGGCCGAGCTGGCGCCCGAGATGACGATCATCATCGTCACGCATTCTATGCAGCAGGCGGCTCGTATCAGCGACTACACCGCATTTTTCCTGCAGGAAGTTGCCGGTGAGCCTGCCACGCTCATCGAGTATGGTCAAACCGACGCAATCTTCACCAGTCCGGTGGATTCGCGGACGGAAGACTATATCACCGGCCGCTTTGGCTGATCGGTGCGACTAGTCCCTAGCCGATCGGACCTGGTCCGGTGCGTATTCACTGTGCGGGCGGCATGACCGCACTCAACTGATTGGAGTGAACCATGCGCAAACTGTTTTCCCGTCAGCTCGTCGAGGCCCGTCACGAGATGCTGGGCATCTACGAGGCCGTCGATCTTGCCCTTCACGACGCCGTGAAGGCCTATGTGACCGACGACCGCAAGCTCGCCACCAAGACCAAGAAGCGCACGCTTTCGATTGATGCTCGCTGCGCTAACTTGGAGGCCGTGTGCTACAACCTGATCGCTACGCAGTCGCCGGTCGCCTCCGACTTCCGTTTGCTGCAGACGATTATCTACGTCGACTTTAACCTGCAGCGCATGACCGATAAGGTTCGCCAGATCTGCCGCGCCACGCGTCACATGGTCAAGGCCGATATCTCACTGCCCCAGGAGCTCGTCGGTACGGTTGAGGCCGAGGCCGAGGCCGTGTACCAGGTGCTGGGCTCGTCGCTGTCCGCGCTCGTCACTAACGACATGTCCATCATCTGCAACCTGGCCGTCGAGGACGAGCCGGTGCATGCGGCGTACGAGAGGTTCTTCCGCACCTTTAATCGCATGGATACGGGCGATTTTATGGACGACGACAGCAACTATGACGACCTGCGCCGCGCCATCATGGTCTCGCGCTACCTCGATCGCATCGCCTCGATTTCCATTGATGCCGCCTGCCGTCTGACCTTCCTTCTGACCGGACAGCGTATGACTGCCGGCGATATCGCCCGCACGGACGAGGATGAGCTCGAGAGCATGCGCGTGCCTTCGGGCGAGGGCGTCATCATGAGGCCTGCGGTCGATGCGCGCTTTGTTGCCAAGGTGCCCGCTAACGAGGTGAGCGAGGGTCTTCGCTACCTGTTGGATCATCTTGAGGACGAGGATGATGGTGAGGACGACGAGGAGTAGGGTAGCCCCGTTCGTTGAGAGATTGTAAATACCTAAGGGAGCGCGGCCTTGCGGATGCGGGGCCGCGCTCTTGCGCTAGCATGGGACTACTTGTTGTGCTGTTAGCGGAGGCGATTGGCAATGGATAACTATTTGAATGTAATGCGCGCTCGCCGTGAGCAGATACTCGAGCGTTTCTATGCCGCGCTCGATCGCGCTGGGAGGCCCCGCGATGCCGCGCGTTTGATTGCCGTGTCCAAGACCGTCGGCGTCGATGAGACCATCGCGGCCATCCAGGTGGGGTATCGCCATTTTGCCGAGAACCGCCCGCAAGAGCTCGTCCGCAAGCTCACAGGTCTGGCGGAGCATCCGGAGCTGCCCGAGGTGCGCTTCGACATGATTGGCAACCTTCAGACCAACAAGATTAACGCGGTGTTGGGCTCGGCCGAGCTGATTCATTCGGTTGGTTCGCTTCATTTGGCGCAGGCGATCTCGAGCCGTGCCATTCGCAAGATCGAAGCGGGCGAGCTCGCCGCCCCCCAGCAGGTGCTGATCGAGGTCAACGTGAGCGGCGAGGAGTCTAAGGGCGGCTTTTCGCCCGATGAGATTCGTGGCGCTGCCGGCGAGCTTGCGGAGCTTGAGGGAATTTGTGTGCAGGGCCTTATGACCATGGCCCCTCGGGGGAACAAGGATGTGGCGCGTCGCACCTTCGCCGGGCTGCGAGAGCTGAGGGATGAGCTGGAGGCGGCGCATCCCGATCTGAGGCTGCCCGAGCTATCTTGTGGCATGAGCGAGGACTTTGAGCCTGCCCTTGAGGAGGGCTCTACGCTCGTTCGCCTGGGCAGGGTAGTATTTAGCCCGGAGTTTGCAGTAAAATAGGGCTCTGAAGTGCGCACTGGTCTACAGAGCGCCTGCACTAAACCGTGAGAGGACACAACCATGGGCTTCCTTGACGAGATTAAAAATAAGATGCACCTTGGCGGCCAGCAGGGTTACGACCAGGGCTATGGCCAGGATGACGACTACGGCTACGATGATGGCTACGACGATGGCTATCAGAACAACGGCTACAGCGGCGCCTCGGGTGAGGGCTTCTATACCCAGGACGAGCCGAGCAACGGCCTGCTGGGTCAGACGCGCCGCGGTGAGGCCGAGTCTGTCGCGGTGTACACGCGCTCCGGCCAGCTGGTCGGCGACGACTCCCGTCATGCAACGACGTACAATCCGCCGTCGCGTTCTCAGGATAGTGTCGCGGGCGGCTATCGTCCCGGCGCTTACGACACGCCGTCGAGCTATGCCGAGAGCGCTCGCGCTCGCGCCGCGGCACCTGCGCCCGCTCCTGCGCCGAGCGACGCTTCGGCCTATGCGAGCAACATCATCAACGCCACGCCGCAGCTGCCTGCCTATGTTCTGCGTCCCGAGAGCTATGACGATGTCGAGACCGTTGTCCGCCGTGTGCGCACCAAGCAGCCCGTTGCGCTGATTTTTGTTGGAGTTCGCACCGAGGTCGCCAAGCGTGTCCTGGACTTTAGCTATGGCTTTGCCTGCGGCCTGGGCGCTACGGTCAAAGAGGTGGGCGATCGCGTGTTTATGGTGCTGCCCGCCGGCTGCGAGGTCAAGGATTCGGACCTCAAGAAGCTGCGCGCCGACGGCTACCTTAAGTAAACCCAAGACGAGGAGATTCTCATCAACATCTACACCATTGTCCAGCTGGTCAACACGCTGTTCAACTTCTACTCCACGCTCATCGTGGTCTATTGCTTTATGACGTGGATTCCCATGAAGCAGGGCGGCCTGCTGCAGGATATCGCCGCGGTGCTCGATAGCGTCTGCGGTCCGTGGCTCAACCTGTTTCGTCGGTTTATTCCGCCGATGGGCGGCGTTGATTTTTCGCCGGTCGTTGCAATTATTGCGTTGCAGTTGGTGCAGAGGCTGATTCTGCAGCTTCTTATAGGTATACTCGTATAGTACTGGCTCAGTAACTTACGTCGGGCGCCCGGCGCCGAGGCGATGAAAAAGGAGAACTTGTTATGGCTATTACCCCTGCTGACATCCAGGCTCAGACTTTCTCTGAGGCCAAGCGCGGCTATGATCCCGCCGAGGTCGACGTCTTTTTGGAGACGCTGTCCTCCGAGGTTGACGCCATGCTCGCCAAGATCGTCGATCTTAAGGGTCGTCTGACTGCCACCGAGCAGCAGCTTGCTGACACGCAGGCTCAGCTTGCCCAGGCTCAGGACGCTGCCGCGCAGGCCGTTCCTGCCGCTCCTGTGGCCGCTCCCGCACCCGACTTCTCCGCTCAGGAGCGCCAGATCTCCGCTGCTCTGATCGCTGCCCAGCAGACCGCCGAGGGCATCGTCAACGACGCCAACGAGAACGCTGAGCGCATCCGCAACGAAGCCGACGCCAAGGCCCGCGAGGTCATCCGTCAGGCCCTGACCGAGAAGCAGGCCGAGCTCGAGGAGATCGACCGTCTGAAGGCTTCCCGTGAGGAGTTCAAGGCCGAGTACCTCAAGCTCATCCAGCACTTCATGGACGATGCCCAGAATTCCTTCCCGGCCGACCTCATGGCCTCCACGCCGGTCGGTTCTGCCGCTTCTCCTGCGGTGACCGTTTCCGCCGCCGAGCCGCTGCCTGTCGCTGATCCTGTTGTCCCCGTGGCTGACCCCTTCGCCCCGATCGACAACTTTGCTGCCGACGACCTGGATTAGCGCCAGAGCTACAATCTAGTGCCCTTAAAAGGAGCTCGCACTTGCGGGCTCCTTTTTTAGTAGATTTTTGGGACATGCCTTATTTCCTTCCTTTTATCAAATTAAGAATATCGTGCTCTTCGGAACGCCTGCCAGGGGTTTAATTTGCTTGCGAGACAAGCCGATACATTTCACTGAAGGCGAAAGCTCTCACAAATATTGACCAATTTCGATATGTCCAAAATTCATATTACGTATATGGGTAACAATCATATATAGGATCTCTCAAGTAACCTAAGTAACCGAACCGGGGCAGAAAGGTGTGCAAACAAGCCGCGACGAACAGCTTCTCCCGCATTTCTTTAGGCAAGCGAAAAGAGGGATGACATGATGGGCAAGAGCTACGTAAAGATTCTAATTGTTGGCCTTGCAATTGGTCTCGCAATGGCGCTATGCGCATCATTCGCGAGGTATAGGTCCGAGCAATCGTTTATTGATGGCGCTGAAAACGGGTTTGGCATAGATGGGATGTATGCCAGCGATGATGCAATCAGGTCGTCTATGGCGATTCTTACGGGCGAAGATATGGAATGGCAAATCTGTAATGACGATGGCTCTTGTATGAGTGGTCGTTTGGCTGCAACAAGCGATCCGAATTCGTTTGATCTTCTCGACAATGATGGAGCGGATTGCGGTTCTGTTCACCTGTCATATGCATCGCGAGATGGGATGGACGGCATTCTCTATGTCTCTCACAAGATTGGCGATTTCAAGATGCGCAGGACTAACCGTGTGCCGGCTTTTATCGAGGAATGATGGTTGCCGTGTTAGTCGCCCACGGCTCGTCCATGTATTCGTGAAAGCTGTTCCATTTGCATTCAAATAGGGAAGCGCGTACGCCCTGAGCGCGAAAACGCCGAGCTCTGCGTGCGATAGGGCAGAACTCGGCGAAGGACGCGCGATAAAAGGTAGATTTTAGGGTATGTGCCAAAAACTACTTGAGGAGGAAGCCGGAGAGGGGAATGGTACGGGCCTCGCGATGCTTAGGATCGGCGATGCGGTCGGCAGGATAGCCACAGACGAGCATGTGATAGGGGTAGACGCCCTCGGGCAGGTTGAACCGCTCTCGGGCTAGCTCGGGCTTAAAATGGCATACCCAGCACGTTCCCAGGCCCTGATCCTCGGCCTCCATCATCATCTGATCGCAGACGATCGAGGTGTCGATAGCGCTGGAGTTCATCTGGTCATAGGGACGCACCCAAGCGTCGTCGGTAACGCTGCAAACGAGGAAGATGAGCGGAGCTCCAAAGATGGACCCATCACGAGCAAACCGAGGCTGACAAGCAGCTGCCTTCTCCAGAAGCTCGGGCGTATCCAACACCATCACACGGGTTGGATGATTATTACAAGCAGAAGGAGCAATACGCCCAGCCTCAACAATGGCATCCACCACAGCCTGCTCCACAGCCCGATCCTCAAACTCGCGACAAGAATAACGACCCCGAGCCAAATCCAAATACGCCATAACCAAACCCTCCAAAGTCAGCGAATCAATCCAAGGTAAATCAAAAGGTACCCAAGGCTACGCTCAGCCAAACGCTCAGTGCAACCCCAAAGTATCCAATCGGGCATAAAGGGTCGCATCAGCCAAGCCACCACCACGCTCAAACCCTCAGCCAAGGTTCCAATGGCAGTACGTAAGGGAGCGGGCCCGACCACTGATACCTTTTGAACGACTCTGCTTGCAGCCGGAGTGAAAAAGGCATCAGTGGTCGGGCCCGCGACCGGTGGGATACGTACGGCTAATTAACTGTTCTTCATGACAATCGAATCCACGACATCGGCCACATTCTCGCAGCAGTCGGCGCAGTACTCCAGAAAGGCGTAGACGTCACGCCAGGCGATGACCTCGAGCGGGTCCTTGCCGTTGACGTGCAGGTTGCGCATAGCGTTGATGTAGAGCTCGTCGGCCTCGGACTCGATAGTGTTGATCTGGATGACGAGCTCGCGTAGGGTCTTGGACTTGCGGTAATTGGGAAGCTCGACCATCAGGTCCTTCATAGCGCGGCAGGCGTCGGTCACCTTGTGGGCGATGACGATGGCATCGGGGTGGATGCTCTGGATGTTGGTGAAGTAGACGCGCTGCACGACGCCCTCGATACGGTCAAGCACAGTGTCGAGCGAACAGCTCATCAGGTCCAGATCCTCACGCTCAAGCGGGGTGATAAAGGCAGTGAGCAAGGCATCCTCGAGCTCATGGTGCTTCTTGTCGGCCGCATGCTCAATCGCATGCATCTCCTCGAGCATGTCGTGGATCTGCGCGGGGTCAAAGTTCTCAAAAATCTTGATGAGCAACTCTGCGGCCTGGACGGCAAGGTCGGCGCAGGCGACGTAGTTGTCAAAGTAGAACGAATCGGGTTTCTTTGCCATGAGTGGGTCCTTTCGAGGCGAAGACGGGTGGGTGAGGTATTGCGGTCCGGATGGACGTTCGGTTTGACTAGAGGAACATCATGAACAGCTTGGCCATGACAAAGCTGATGAGTCCACAGGCAGGGAAGGTGAAGAACCAGGTGAACATCATGTCCTTGACGACACCGAAGTTGATGGCCGAGAGGCGCTTGACGGCGCCGACGCCCATGATGGCGCAGGTTTTGATGTGCGTGGAGGACACGGGGATGCCGGTAAGGGTGGCAAGTAGCAGGTTCGCGGCGCCCGCGAGGTCGGCAGAGAAGCCCTGATACTTCTCGAGCTTAACCATGCTCTGGCCGACGGACTTGATGATGCGCTCGCCGCCCACGCTGGTGCCGATGCCCATGGTGGCCGAGCACAGCAGCATGATCCAGATGGGGATGCCGGCGTCGCTGACGCTCGTCTGCCCGCTGGCAAAGGCGACACCTAAAAAGAGCACGCCGATAAACTTTTGTCCATCCTGCGCACCGTGCATAAAGCTCATGGCCGCAGCGCTTGCGATCTGAGCGTATTTAAAGAAGACATTGGCACGTCGTCTGTTGGCGGCGGCGAAAAGAATCGAGACGAGCTTGCACAGGACCCAGCCCATGACAAAACCCAGGCCGATGGAGAGCGCCAGGCCGTAGATGACCTTCATCCACTCGTGGACGTTGACGCTGCTCGCGCCGCCGAGGGCGATGGCGGCACCGGTCAGGCCGGCGATAAGGCTGTGGCTTTGCGAGGTGGGGATGCCAAAACGCGATGCCGTGGCACCGTAGACGACGATGGAGAACAGCGCCGCGCAGAGGCACGCGAGCGCCATGGTGCTGTTTCCGCCAAAGTCGACGATATGTGAGATGGTGTTGGCGACGCTCGCGTTAAAGTGCGTCATGATGAGCACGCCGAGGAAGTTGAATGCGGCGCTCATGAGAATGGCGGCGCGGGCGGGCATGCAACGCGTAGTGACGCAGGTCGCGATGGCGTTGGGCGCGTCGGTCCATCCATTGACGAAGATGGCGCCGAGCGCGAGGATCACGGTGACGGCAAGGACTGGGTTCGACACAATTTGGCCGAGGAAGGTTGAGAACGTTACGTCCATATATGGGCTTTCTCGAAGTTTGCAGGCACGTTACAAAAACATGATAAATCGTATCACCTCCTGTGGGTTTCTTTACCGAGTTCTGATGGGAGAAGTGATTTTTTTGGCACTAACATTGAACATTAGCCCTGTTGACCGCGGGTGTTCTTTTTGCTAAGACGCCATGAGGACATGCGCGCGCGTCCCAACATCCCAAAATCACAGTCTGTTCGCTTTACAATATGCAAACATGCGTTCGATAATAGGGGACATGGAATATCGACAGACAGACGGCAAAACTCGGCGCGTGCACAAGCAGTATGTGGACGTCGTGGCCCGCATCCTCGCGGGCGGACAAGTCGTGCCGGTTACCGTCTGCTGGGTCGACGGCCGCTGTTTTACGATTGACGAGATTGTCTCGTCCACCGGTTTTGGCCTAACGGTTCACGGCATTTGTACGGCGACCTATAAGGTTCGTTTTGGCGGTCATGCGACCGAACTGTATCTGGAAGAACAGGCGCGCGAGCGACCGGATGGCTCGCAGGCCCATCTGATGCGTTGGTGGGTGTGGGCATTCGACCGTACACTCGAGAGTGAACGCCGCAGGTAAGAGTGCGCGGCATTCGGGTACAATGGCAAGAATCTTGTCATCTGCTGTGCCGTCTTTCACGGCACTTTTTGAAAGGACGAAGTATGAACGATATCCAGGGCTATCAGAACGGCCCCATCGAAACCGGCGCAAGCCGTGCCAAGGAGATGTCGCCGCGCGCGTACAACCTTGTCATGTCTGCCCTGATCTTTTTGGGCTTTTGCGCCATGGGCGCCGGTGCTTACTTTACGAGCACCATGTCGTTTGCGCGCATGATGATGAGCGGCGCCGCTTTGCCGCTGGTCTTTGGCTCATTTATTTTGACCATCGTCGGCATGGTCATGATGTCGGCCGCTGCCAGCAAACAGTCCGTGGGCCTGTCACTCGTGGGCTACGTGGTCTTTGCGAGCACCTTTGGCCTGACGGCGTCGTTTGGTCTTGCCAACTACGACCTGCCTACCATTAACACCGCCTTTATCGCCACGGCCGCCATCACCTTTGTCTTTGGTGCGCTGGGCGTGACCTTCCCCAAGTTCTTCCAGCGTGTGTATGGCATTGGTTTTGGCATCCTGCTTGCCACGATTCTGGTCGAGATCGTGCTGATGTTCATGGGCGTTTCGCAGTCCATCACCGACCTGATCGTGATTGTGGTGTTTGCCGGCTTCATCGGCTACGACACCTATGTGGCAACGACGGTGCCGCCCACGCTGCCCAACGCCGTGCTTATGGCATCCAACCTGTTCGTGGACATCATCAACGTGTTCCTGCGCATTCTGAACATCCTTGGTCGTCGCGACTAGTGCCAAATTGCAGTGGTGCTTGCCGTGCGCGCAACTCGATACGAAAGGCGGTCCTTCGGGGCCGTCTTTTTTGTGTGCGGCAGGGTATCATGGATGGGAAAAGCCGATAGCGGCAGAGACCGAGAAAGGTGACCACTTATGGCAGACGTCGACAACAGGAACCGTAACCGCAGGTCTAATCGCGCGGGACAGCCCAATCCCAAGCGCGAGGCGCGTGCCAAGGCCGCCGAGCGTCACGTGGCGACTGTGTCCGAAGCGTGCGCCAAGGATATTGAGCGCTCGCTTGCCGGCGTGCGTGAGTTCGATGGCATGCCTGCTGGATTTGTCGCGGCGATGAAGGCTAAGGCCCAAGCGGCCGACACTGCCGAGGAACAGCTTGCCGAGGAGTCTGAGGCCGCTGAGGTTGCATCCGCAGAGACCGAGGTTACGGCTGAGCCTGCGCCCGCAGAGGAGGCCGCGGAGGCCGAGCCCGCGCCTGCCGCCGAAAAGCCCGCTCCGGTCCTGCCCGAGGTCACCGTGCTCGACGCCTCTGCCACGCAGGCCATTCTGGACAACGGCCGCGGCTATGCGCAGTTCTGCGACATGGCTGTGCTCGCCTTTGCCTCGTTCACCAATCCGGGCGGTGGCTACATCCAGGGCTATCTGGGCCAGGAGGCCACACTCTGTGCCGATTCGTATCTGTACAACGTCCTCGATAAGCAGCGTAAGTGGTACGGCGAGAACCGTCGCCGCAACATCAACTGCGAGCTTTACCGCAACCGTGCACTGGTGGTGCCTGCGGTGCGCTTCGACCGCAACCACGTGCATGCATATGCCGACGTAATCGTTGCCGCCGCGCCCAACGCCAAGCGCGCTCGCCAGGAGTATCGCGTGGGTGACGATGCCTTGCTGGATGCCCTGCGCGATCGCATCCGCTTTGTGCTTGCCATCTGCGACGAGCTGGGTCGTGAAAAGTTAGTGCTGGGCGCTTGGGGCTGCGACAACAACGGCTTTGACGCCGAAGCCGTGGCCGAGCTCTTCCGCAAGGAGCTCGCATCGGGCGACTTTAAGGTCAAGCAGGTCTTCTTTGCCGTGCCTTCTACGCGTTGGGACGAGGACTTTGCCAAGTTCGAGCACGTGCTGGCAAACTTCCCCGAGCGCAACGAGGAGTCCTATGCCCAGGTTGCCGCTCGCGCTGCGGCTGCTCGCGCCGCCGAGCAAGCCCAGGCTGCCGCCGAGGACGATGAGGACGATGACGATTGGCACAAGTACCTGTAATCGGTATGTGCTGACAGATAGGTCGATCCGGCAGGAGAGACTGCTCCCGCCGGCTTTTTACTAGAGGAAGGGCTTACGATGAAAAACATTCTGTGCTTTGGCGACAGCAATACCTATGGCTATGATCCGGCGGGCATGCGCGACGGCACCGCGGTGCGCTATGCGCACGATGTGCGCTGGTGCGGCGTGGCACAGCGTGACCTGGGCGAGGGCTGGCATGTGATTGAGGAGGGGCTCAACGGCCGCACGACGGTGCGCGACGATATGTGCCATCTGGACACTAACCTCAACGGCATTCGCACGTTGCCGATGCTGCTCGAGTCTCATAAGCCGCTGGATGCGATCGTGATTATGCTGGGCACCAACGACTGCAAGACGGTCTTTAGCGTGGGGGCTGCCGATATCGCTGACGGTGCCATGGCGCTGATTCGCACCGTCCGCGCGTTTCCCTGGACCGAAGCCGCGCCCTGCCCGCGTATTCTGCTGATGGCGCCTATCAAGATTAAATCGCAGATCGCCGATGTGTACATGACCGACTTTGACGAGCACTCCGTCGAGGCCTCGGAGCATTTTGCCGAATACTATAAGTATGTTGCCGAACAGTTTGGCTGCGATTTTTTGAATGCCGCCGATTTTGCCGAGCCGGGCAATATCGATTATCTGCACATGATGCCCGAAAGCCACGAGAGCCTGGGCCACGCCGTGGCAGCCAAGCTCAAAGAGATGCTCGGAGAGTAGCGCGGCCCAAAGCGCTACAAAAGTTCCCCTTGCGGCGGCTTGTTTCGTTGGTTTGTCTTGATCTGTAACAGTTGTAAGGCCGAAAACGGGCTAGATGTTACAGATCGAGATTATTTAGGTCGATATCGGTCGTTTGTCTCGATCTGTAACATCTAGGGTCGATTTTGCCGAGCTACTGTTACAGATCGAGATTATCTTCTCAGCGGAATTTGAATGTCTCAATCTGTAACAGGTGGACCGAAAAATGGACTCTAACTGTTACGGATCGAGATGTTTGTGGGAACCACCACAAAGGTGCCTGTCCCCTTTGCGGTGGCTTGGGACGGGGCTTAGTACTGCCACATGTGATTGACGGGGCCGGAGCCCTTGCCCATGTCAAAGCCGGCGGCCAGAGCGCCCGTTAGGTAGGCCTTGCCGGCGTTGACGGCATCGGCAAGATCCATGCCTTGGGCCAGCGCGCAGGCGATGGCGGACGAGAGCGTGCAGCCGGTGCCGTGCGTGTTGTCGGTCTCGATACGCTTGTGACGGAACCAGGTGGTGAGCGGATCGCCCAGGTGGTTGCCCTCGTCATCGAGTGGCGCGGGCTCTGCTAGCACATCGTTGGCCTCGTTGACAAAATGTCCGCCCTTAACGAGGGACGCGCAGCCAAAGCGGCAGGTGAGGAGCATGGCAGCGTTTTGCTGCGTGCGCTCGGAATCGACTTCGTAATCGAGCAGCGCCATGGCCTCGGGGATGTTGGGCGTGATGACGGTCGCCAGCGGGAACAGGCGACGCGTGAGTGCCTCGGAGGCATCCTCGGCAATCAAGCGCGCGCCCGAGGTGGCGACCATGACGGGGTCGACGACGATATTTTGTGCGTCCCAGGCGCTCAGGCGGTCGGCGATAACCTCGATAATCTCGGCAGAGGAAACCATGCCGATCTTGACGGCACTTGGGCGGATATCGTCAAAGACGGCATCGATCTGCGCCGCGACAATATCCGGGGAGATATTCTGCACGGCGGTGACGCCCAGTGTGTTTTGCGCTGTGATGGCGGTGATGGCCGTCTCGGCATACAGGCGATGCGCCGTGATGGTCTTGATGTCGGCCTGAATGCCGGCACCGCCGCTGGAATCGGATCCCGCGATGGATAGAACGGCAGGTACCTTACTGCGATCCATGCTCACTCCCTTGTCCGGTCGGATTCAAATGGGTCTTCTGCCTGCATTATAAAGTTGCCCGGGCCGGCTGTATGCCGATCCCGGGCGGGCGGTGCAATCTTTACGTAAATGTAAGAAAATGTTCACATGTCAACAATTGACGAACACCTTGTGGCCGTTTGTGGCTCCGGTGACGAGTTAGTCCTCCATGCCGAGGTCGATCGTCGTGCCTTCGAACACCTTGTTAACGGTGCGGACGGCGCACATCTTGCCACACATGGTGCAAGTGCCCTCGGTAGCGGCGGGGGACTCCTCGTAGCGCTTCTTGCCGGTGACCGGGTCGAGCGCGCACTTCCACATCTCTTCCCAGTCGAGCTTGCGGCGTGCCTGGCCCATCTTGTCGTCCATGTCGCGGGCGTGGGGCACCTTCTTGGCGATATCGGCGGCATGTGCGGCGATCTTGGTGGCCATGAGTCCATCGAGCACGTCCTGGGCGTTGGGCAGGCACAGGTGCTCGGCCGGCGTCACGTAGCACAGGAAGTCGGCGCCGGAGCTGGCGGAGATGGCGCCACCAATGGCGGCGGTGATGTGGTCGTAACCCACGCCGATATCGGTCACCAGCGGCCCGAGCACATAGAACGGGGCGTTGTGGCACAGACGCTTCTGCAGTTTCATATTGGCGGCGATTTCGTCGAGCGCCATGTGGCCCGGACCCTCGACCATGACCTGGACGCCGGCGGCCCAAGCGCGCTTGCACAGCTTGCCCAGCTCGATCATCTCAGCGGTCTCGGTGGCATCGTTGGAGTCGTAGAGGCAGCCCGGGCGGCAGGAGTCGCCGAGCGAAATCGTCACGTCGTACTCGTGGCAAATCTCGAGCAGCTCGTCAAAGTACTCGTAGAAGGGGTTTTCGTTGCCGGTGACCTCCATCCAGCCAAACAGTAGCGAGCCGCCGCGACTGACGATGTTCATCAGGCGGCCGGTCTCCTTAAAGGTCTTGGTGACCGACTTGTTGATGCCGCAGTGGATGGTCATAAAGTCCACGCCATCCTCGGCGTGCGCGCGCACGACCTCGAACAGGTCGTCCTTGGTCAGCTTGACCAGCGGCTTTTCCATGTAGCCGATGGCGTCGTACATGGGGACGGTGCCCACCATGAGCGGCGTCTCGTCGATGAGCTGCTGGCGGAACTGGCGCGTTTTGCCCGAGTTGGAAAGGTCCATGATGGCGTCGGCGCCAAAGTCCTCGGCGATCTTGACCTTCTTCCATTCCTCGGCGGCATCGGCCTTGTCGCCCGAGATGCCCAGGTTGACGTTGACCTTGGTGGACAGGCCCTCGCCGACACCAAAGGCGCGCATGCCCTTTTTGATATGCACGATGTTGGCGGGAATGGCGATGCGGCCGTCGGCCACGCGCTCGCGGATGTACTCGGGGTCGCGATGCTCGCGCTCGGCGACTTCCTTCATCTGCGGCGTGATCTGCCCGGCGCGGGCGAAGTCGATTTGCGTGACGAGCTTGGGCTCGGTCTGTGTGCTCATTGGCACGGCTCCCTTCGTTGGCATTACCCATATCAGGTTTGCGGGTCAGGGCGGGCGCGCCCAGTCTCAGCCTGCCGTCTTGTCCTGCAAGCTCCCCGTTTATGTAATGGGCTCAAGTATAGCTCGAATGGGTACGATTGGCATAACGAGCGTGCCTGTGGGGAGGCGAACATGGAAGACAAGCATCTATATCGAGAGACGCAATGGGATGTATCGGCCGAGGAAAGCCGTGCGCACCATGGCCTTGTCGCGATTGGTTTTGCGGTGCTTGCCGTGCTGGTGATTGCCTTTTGTATCTGGACGTTTGGCGGTCACGGCGGCGCAGCATGGGAGTTCGAGGCCGACGATGCCCTGCCGATCATGACAGTGAAGGTTACGGGCGGCAATACCGTTGCCGCGCCGGGCGACTATTGGTATTCGCGCGATGGATTTGTCCAGCTTCAGCTGAGCGGTGGGTCTATTCCTGGTGAGGAAATCGAACGCGTGACGTATGATGCGGCGCTCAAAACGCTGACGGTGAAGCTCAAGAATCAGGGCGACGTGCCTACGACTATGGATATCGCGCTGACGGAATGGCGCTTGGAGCCCCCATCGGGTGCTGCGGTGTCCGAGGTAGAGCACGTTAAGATTACCTACCAAGATGGTTCGACAAACGAAGTTGCCAAAGCCGACGGCTTGGCGGAATAGACGCCGTGCCTAGGCAGCACATTCAAAAGTAGCGGTGGTCCTACAAGGTCTGTTCGTTCAGGAAGACCAAAGTGTTCTTATTTGAAAGCTCGGGAAAGTGACGATAACCAACGTCAAACGCGGTGAGCCCGCTTACATCCTCGAGCTTGTTTTCTGCCATCCAGCGCACCATGGAACCACGTGCCTTTTTGCTGGCGGTCGAGCGCTGGATGGGCTTGCCGTTGCGGATGCCTTCGCCAAAGAGACACGTGACGACCGTGGCGTCGCCCGCGAGATGGGGCAGAACGGCTTTGGCGTACTCTACGCTGGCGAGGTTGACGATCGTGGTGTTTGAGCCTGCCGGGGCGATAGCCCGCGCGAGCTTGTCGCTCCAAAACGCATAGAGGTCTCGGGCATCGTCAACGGCGAGCTTCGCGCCCATCTCCAGCCGATATGGTTCGACGGCATGAAAGGGGCGAACGCACCCGTAGAGGCCAGAGAGGATCCACAGGTGGCTTTGCAGCCATGCGAGCTGCGCGGAATCCATCACCTCGGGCGCCATGCTCTGGTATTGAATGCCGTGGTAGGACATGACGGCAGGGGAGAGGTGACAGGCGAGTGCGGGATTGTCGAGATCGCCGTTTTTCAGGATGGGCCCGAACTCATGCAGGGTGTTGAGGCAAGGCCCCAGCAGTTTGTCACTCACGTTCCATAGCGCCTGCAGGCTGTCGCTGCCTTCATTCCGCTCGATATCTAGCAGTGCGCGGTGGAGGCGAGCCGTCTCGCGCGCAAAGGGTGGAATGCCCAGGACTTCAAAAGCATCTTGGGCCGCGCGCATCTGCTTGGCGGGCGAAATGACGACCTGCAGCATGGACTCTCCTCTGCCAAAAAGGAAGTTGCGGTGGAATACGGTCTGTTTTGGCCGTTTATGGGCCAGTTTAGTCTGTATTTCACCGCAACTGATGAAGGGTTGGTTACGCGCGCTCGATGAAGGCCTTGTAGCCGCGATAGGCCTCGTAGATATCGGCCTTGTTAGCGACCTCCCACAGGGCGTGCATGGACAGGACGGCAACGCCAGAGTCGATGACGTTCATGCCGTACTTAGCCATGATGTATGCGATGGTGCCGCCGCCGCCCGCGTTGACGCGACCGAGCTCGCAGGTCTGGAAGTCCACGCCGGCCTCGTCCATGATGTCGCGGATGAGGGCCACATACTCGGCGTCGGCGTCGTTAGAGCCGCCCTTGCCGCGGCTGCCCGTGTACTTGTTAAAGCACAGGCCGCGACCCATAAAGGCTGCGTTCTTGGTTTCGAACTTGCCGGCGTAGCCCGGGTCGAAGCCGGCGGACACGTCGGAGGAGAGCATGCGGCTGCGGGCGAGCGCGCGGCGCAGGGCCAGCGGGCTATCCTCGCCGGCGAGCGTCATGATCTCGGCGACGGTGTTCTCGAAGAAGCGGCTCGTCATGCCGGTGGCACCCACGGAACCGATCTCCTCCTTGTCGACGATGAGTGTGATGCTCGTGCGCTCCACGTTGGCGACGTTGATCTGGGCGAGCATGGACGGATAGGCGCAGACACGGTCGTCGTGGCCATAGCCCAGAATCATGGAGCGGTCGAGGCCCATGTCACGGGCGGGGCCGGCGGGCACGACCTCGATCTCGGCGGAGAGGAAGTCCTCCTCCTCGACGTCGTACTGCTCCTTGAGGATATCCAGGAACATCTGCTTGACGGGCTCCTTGGGAGCGTCCTTGTCGTCCTCGTCAAACTTGACGGGGCGGCCGCCCACGATCACGTCGAGGATCTCGGCGTCGACGGCGTCCTTGGCGGGCTTGGCCATCTGCTCGCTCGAGAGGTGGATCAGCAGGTCGGAGATGGTAAAGACCGGGTCGTCGGCCTTGTCACCGATGTTGATGTCGACGGTGGTGCCGTCCTTTTTGCAGATGACGCCCACGAGTGCGAGCGGGGAAGCGACCCAGTGGTAGCTCTTGACGCCGCCATAGTAGTGCGTGTCGAGATAAGCCATGTCGCCGGCCTCGAAGGCGGGGTTCTGCTTGAGGTCCAGGCGCGGCGAGTCCACGTGGGCGCCCAGGATGTTAAAGCCCTGCTCGAGCGGGGCGGTGCCCAGGTTGACGAGCATGAGGTCCTTGCCGTGGTTGGCGGCGTACACCTTGTCGCCGGCCTTGAGCGCGCGGCCCTCGGCGATCACGGTCTCCAGATTGACGTAGCCCGCCTCCTCGGCCATCTTGATACCGGCCTTGACGCACAGACGCTCGGTCTTGTTCTCACTCAAAAACTGCTTGTAGCCGCGGCAAAGCTCCTCGAGCTCCTCGATCTGCTGTGGCGTGTACTTTTTCCATGCGCAGGGACGCTCCATGACGCAGGCTCCTTTCGGATCGATCGTGCTGGTTGATGTACCGTGAGCCATCGTATCACGCGCGGGCCCGCGGCGGCAGGGAAGCCTGATGTGCGGTGGCCGCGGGGCGGGGAGCGTGTAAACTGGTGTGAGCAAACCGTGCCCAGCCCAAAGCGAGGTATTCAATATGTCTGAAAAGCGCCGTACCTTTGCCGTCATCGACGGCAACTCGCTCATGCATCGCGCCTTCCACGCCGTGCCGCCGACCATGAACGCGCCGGACGGTCGCCCCACCAACGCGATCTTTGGTTTTCTGAACATGTTCCTCAAGATGATCGATGCCTTTAATCCCGACGGCGTTGTCGTGGCGTTTGACAAGGGCAAGCCGCGCGTGCGTATGGAGATGCTGCCGCAGTACAAGGCGCAGCGCCCGCCCATGGATCCCGACCTGCACGCGCAGTTCCCCATGATCAAGGAGCTGCTCGCCGCGCTCAACGTGCCGATTCTGCAGTCCGAGGGCTGGGAAGGCGACGATATCCTGGGAACCATGGCGCGCTTGGGTGAGGAGGCCGGCTGCGACATGCTGCTGGTGACCGGTGATCGCGATATGTATCAGCTCGTGACCGAGCACGTTAACGTGGTCTCGACCCGCAAGGGCCTGTCCGACGTGGCGATCATGACGCCCGAGAGCGTGGACGATCTGTATCACGGCATCACGCCGGCGCTCGTGCCCGACTTTTATGGTCTGAAGGGCGACACGTCCGACAACATCCCCGGCGTGCCGGGCATCGGCCCCAAAAAGGCGAGCGCGCTCATTGCGCAGTACGGTAGCCTGGATGAGGTCATCGCACACGCCGACGAGGTCAAGGGCAAGATGGGAGAAAACCTGCGCGCACACATCGACGACGCGCTGCTGAGCCGTAAGGTGGCGACCATCCGCACCGATGCACCCGTTGAGCTCGATTTTGAGGCGACGTCCTTCCCGGCGTTTTCCGCCGATGAGGTTTCCGCGGCGCTGGGCACGCTTGGTATCACCGCCATGCAGAACCGTTTCTTGGCGCTGATCGGCGGCGAGGGCGGGGCAGCTGCCAGCACGTTTGAGATTCCCGCCGTTTTGCGCGCAGCCGCCGGCGATGCTGGCGCGCTTGGTGCCGTTGCGGCTGAGGTCTCCCGCGTGATTGATGCCGGCGAGTGGGTCGCCGCCGTGGTGGACGATGACAAGGAAGAGGGCGCGCTCTTTGGGCTGACGCGCACGTTGTGGTTGGCGACGTCCAAGGGCCTGTTTGCGCTCGAGGAGGGCGACAGCGGTGCGGCGGCTGAGGTTGAGGGCTTCAACTTCGCCCACGGCGTGATTGCCGGCGTGCTCGCGCGTCTGTTTATGGAAGGCCGTGCGGCGAGCCCGGATATGAAGGCGCTTCTGCATGAGCTTTCGCCCATCGATTCTTCTGAGCTCGAGCTCATGGATCCGCTGGCAGTCGATTCCACGCGCATCTTCGATACCGTTGTTGCCGCCTACCTGTTGGATTCCGACCGCTCCGAGTTTGACGAGGTGTATCTGGCCGATACGTATCTGCAGATGGCGCTGCCTGCGGCGCGCGGCGCAGAGGGTGCTGGCGAGGACGCTCCTGCGCCCGCCGCTCGCACGGCGGCCTTGACGCTGGCGCTGGTTGCACCGCTGCGTGACCGCATGGCCCGCGAGAACGCCGCCAACGTGTTCGATGGGATCGAGATGCCGCTCGTGCCGGTGCTTGCCAAGATGGAGCGCGCGGGCATGCTCGTGGACCCCGACCGCCTGCACAGTCTGTCCGAGGGCCTGGCGACCCAGATTGCCGAGGTCGAGCGCAGCATTCGCGACCTGGCCGGCGACGAGACCTTTAACATCGGCAGCCCCATGCAACTCTCGCACGTGCTGTTTGATGTTATGGGACTTCCGACCAAGGGCCTCAAAAAGACCAAGCGCGGCTACTATTCGACCAACGCCAAGGTGCTGAGCGACCTTGCCCGCGACCACGAGATCGTGCGCCTGATTTTGGACTGGCGTGAGAAGTCCAAGATTAAGTCGACCTATCTGGACACGCTGGGCCCGCTGCGCCGTGGTGACGGGCGTGTGCACACCACGTACAACCAGACCATCACCGCGACGGGGCGTTTGTCTTCGAGCGACCCCAATCTGCAAAACATTCCGACGCGCTCGGAGCTGGGGCGTACCGTCAAGACGGCGTTCTCGGCGGGCGAGGGCAGCGTCTTTTTGGCGGTGGACTACTCGCAGATCGAGCTGCGCCTGCTCGCGCATCTTTCGGGTGACGAGCACCTGGTGCGCGCCTTCAACGAGGGCGAGGACTTCCATGCCGAGACGGCCGCGCGCGTATTTGGCGTGCCGGTGTCCGAGGTGACACCCGACCTGCGTAGCCGCGCCAAGGCCGTGAACTTTGGCATCGTGTACGGCCAGCAGGCCTATGGACTGTCGCAGTCGCTGCACATCTCGATGGCCGAGGCGCGCGACATGATTGATCGCTACTACGAGGCCTACCCGGGCGTGCGCACGTTCCTCGACAATGTGGTGGCGCGAGCCAAGCAGACGGGCTATGCCGAGACCATGTATGGCCGCAGACGCCATATTCCCGAGCTCAAGGCCAAAAACCCACAGCTCCGCGGCTTTGGTGAGCGCACGGCCATGAACCACCCCATGCAGGGCACCGCCGCCGACATCATCAAGATCGCCATGGCCCGCGTAAGCCGCCGCCTGGAAGAAGAGGGTTTTGCCGCCCACATGATCTTGCAGGTACACGACGAACTGGACTTTGAGTGCCCCGTCAACGAAGTCGAGCGCCTAACCACCATGGTCCGCGACGTCATGGAACACGTAGTAGACCTCCGCGTACCGTTGATCGCCGAAGCCAGCACCGGCATAACCTGGGCCGACGCGAAATAGGGAAGCACTCCGTAAGGCAAGCTCGCCCAAGACGCAAGCCCCCACATACTTAAGATTTGGGACAAACACTACTGATTAATTTGTCCCACAGTAACCAAAACAGAGGGGAGCCCCTTCCAA
>UQJV01000016.1 GCA_900541475.1 uncultured Collinsella sp. | reverse complement strand
GGCACGTTTTGTTTGGGATGGCACGTTTTTACTATAAGGCGATCCTGCTTAGACGAGCTTGCACTTCTGGAATGATCTTCTCGAACATTACCTCCGCTTCGGGAAAACCCTCTTCTTTGAGACCGCGCGCGGCGTCTCTTAGCGCGTCTGGAACCTCATTGCAGGTATCAGCAATCATTCCGGCGACAATTCCCCCGGGCAAACCCGCCCCAATCATTTGGCTCATCACCGACCCGCGCGTTACTTCGTCAATCTTGCGGCTCCCACCAAACGAGACGCCCATCTCACGAACGAGACTGGGGTAAACCGTTGTGCACAGCACGTCATAGAGCGGCGCCAACCTCACCTGCTTCCAACTTTCGTCCCATACGAGCGACCAGTTCTTTAGATGGTTATCACAGTTACCTACGGCATAGTCGAACAGCTGGTTATAGCCGACAAGGAACCTGTCCTCCATTTGATTCGTCGACGCCCTTCGCACCGCATCGACGATAAGCCCCAGGTAATTGACGCCCGTCGGCTCATATTTAAGCTCACGCGAGACGCCCTTGGCCTGACAAACATCTTCCTGATGCAAACGGTATGGAATTGGCAATCCGTCAACCGAGCGTCCGGCATCAGACGTTACTCGGTCAAATCGCTTCACGGCGATAATTGGCTCGGCATCCTCAACTCGGATAAGAAAACACTCTTCGGCCGATAGGTCCATCAGAGAGGCGGCTCTCACGCACATCGCTTCGCACACTGTCTCGCCCGGGAACGTTTTCGACCCCGCCTTGAGAATGTGCGTGGATGGAGCCGCTCCATGAGGCAGGTACCATCCACCACATGGGTCATCGCCCGTATGGTAGAGACCGATCTTCGCCTGAGCACCTGCAAGGGAGATTCGACTCTCTAGCGCTAAATCAAAAGCAACCTCCGCCGGTGCGTATGCCAGCCCGCTTAGCTGTTCCGCACCTATCTCTTCATAGTCCATTTCGAGGCTGTCGCCCGAAGGCTCTCGTGTCAGAACCAGGGCGCCGACGGGTTCATCGCGGACCAAATCGAGTACCTTGAAGTAATCTCCGCGTTCCGCTCGCGCCCTTTTCTCAAGGTCCCTGTTGAGCTGCCCCTCCGGAATGATGCCGGAGAAAAAGGAACCCGTTGCGTCCGGACTAAATGTCTCGGCCGTCAACGGCAGCGAGATCGAAATCGGCGCCGCATCACCGCTCTCGAGATATTTGGGGCTATAGGTGAATATCGGAAACCCCGCATTTTCCTCCAATATGCCGACCAGCTGGTAAGACCCATTAAACTCACGGTGAACGAACAGCGTGCCACCCATTACTTCCCCCTCACCTTCAGAATAAAATCAATATCCACGATGGAGGCGTAATCGAAAATGACACCAATTTCGACCGTTGTCCGCCCCCGTTCGATATCACCAATCACACGAAGGCTGCGACCCGTCATAGTCGCGACGTCACGTTGAGTCAAGCCGAGCTCACGCCTTCTGAGCCTAAGGGCCTTCCCTATCTCAGAGGGATCGAAAACCGTGCGCTCCGAGAAAGCGACTTCCGACGGTTTGAGCTTGACGCGCCCATCCAGCTTTTTAATCGTTGTCACCGTTCTCATAACGCCTCCAGCTATAATCCTGCCCGTGAGCATAGTATAAAACTGTAGCACTATGTTCATGTACGGGAATATAGTGTTGACTACATTAGCAATGTTCCCGTTCGGGAATATAGCTGCCGAAAAGCCTGATTTCTTCTTAAATGGGAAGATCCTGAACGTCTACGCTATACGGGCTGACTACTCAAAGTATTGGAACTTGTTGGTTGAGAAGGCAAACGTGACAACAAAGCCTTCGCCGGAATCGGATGCCGCGGTGACGTCGATGCCCATCTTGGAGCACAGGCGCGCCACCAGGTAGAGGCCGATGCCCGTTGCGCGCTTGGTGGTGCGGCCGTTGTCGCCGGTAAAGCCCTTCTCGAACACGCGCGGCAGGTCGGCCGCGCTCACGCCGCAGCCGTTGTCCGCGACGGTGAGCTCGATGCGTTCGCTCGCCAGGCCCTCGTCCAGCAACGCGCCCGAAAACACGATCTTCGCGCCGTCCTCGCGCGCATATTTAATACTGTTCTGAATAAGCTGGCCCAGAATAAACTCGAGCCATTTCTCGTCGGTAAAGACCTCGAAGTCGAGGTTCTCGCACACCGGGGCCACGTGCGCCGCGATGAGCTCACGCGCGTTGGCCTTAATCGCGCCCGTCACCAAGGTCTTGAGATCCCAACGGCGAATCAGGTAGTCGCGCTCCACGACTTCCGAGCGCGCGTAGTACAGCGCCTGGTCGATATAGCGCTCCACGCGAGCCAGCTCACGGCCCAGGTCATCCACGCGCGACAGGTCGTCTTCGCTGCCGTCCAGGTTTTCCAAAATCAGGTGGGCCGCCGCCAGGGGCAGCTTGGCCTCGTGGACCCAGCTCTCGATATAGTCGCGATAGTCATCGGTCTGACGTCGGCCTTCGGCAACCTCGTCGCAAGCAGCTTTGCCCACGCGACGCAAGACCTCGTACTCGAGCTCGCCCTCGGCATAGGTCGGGCATTGCACCATCTCCTGCACCCATGCGGGACTCTCGAGCTCCTCGGCCGCACGCTCCAGCTGACGCAGAAAACGGCGACGGCGCGCGTACTCGACCACGATGCCGAGCATACCAAAGATAAAGGACACGCCGACCGCCACGGCCACAATAGATGTCGAAGCACCGGCGACCGTCAGCACAAAGCAGCTCAGCAGCACGCCGCACGTCCACACGGCGACGGGAAGCAGCGCATCTTTAAAGAACTTGCCAAACGACATAGCCGGCCCCTAGACCGAATAGCCTTGGCCGCGATGCGTCGTCAAATACCCCTTGATGCCGATTTTTTCGAGCGTGGTACGCAGGCGGTTGATGTTGACGGTGAGCGTATTGTCGTCCACGAAGGCGTCGGAGTCCCACAGGTCCTGCATGATGGCCGAGCGCGAGACGATCTTGCCCGCGCGGCTCAGGAGCAGCGAGAGAATGCGCAGCTCATTTTTGGTGAGCTCGGTGCTGTCGCCGGTCGCCGTGTTGGTGACCATAGAGCGGGCGAGGTCGAGCTCCAGCCCCTTGTGGACGAGCGTGCTGCGCTCGCCTGACGCCGCGGTGCGACGCAGCAGTGCGTTGATGCGCGCCACGAGCACGCGCGCGCTATAGGGCTTGGGAACAAAGTCGTCCGCGCCGAGCGTCATGGCCATGACCTCGTCGATCTCGGTCGTGCGCGAGGTGAGGACGATGATGGGGACCTCGGATTCGCGGCGAACCTCGTGGCAGATATGCTGGCCGTCCTTGACGGGAAGCGTGAGGTCGAGCAGCACCAGGTCGGGCGCGGCGGCGAGAATATCGCGCGAGACATGCTCGAACGATTCGCAGGCCTCGATTTCAAACCCGGCGCGGGCAAGGATGTCGACAAGCTCACGACGAATGGGCTCGTCGTCCTCAACGATATAGATTAGCGCCATGGATTCCGCTCCCCTCTTGGTTGTCTTGTCCCATTATGACCGCGAAGCCGCAGGCACGCGCCCCACGCGGCACCAAGGTGACAGAACTGTTCGCGAACGAAAGCGTTTGGCTCGCCCCTCGCTCGCAACGGGCGCGGGGATCAAATGATTATTAAATCCCCGTCCCAGAAAAATCATTTAGCGGCGGGCGCGGAGCTTTTCGTAGCCGTCGGCGAAGAAGGCGACCGTGGCGGCATCGGACTCAGCGGCGTCCGTCTCGGTTGCGGGAACCACGCCGTGCTCGTCGCTCACCAGGAACAGCGCGCCTTTGAGCTGAGCGGGAATGTCCACGCGCGTGACTGGGATGCTCTTGGTCTGGGCCAGCTGCTCAATGAGCGTCGCCGTGCCGCACAGGCACTCGTCCGCCGGCGCCACAAAGGCAAGCTCGCCGTCGTCGACGGCAGCAAGCAGCTCGGGCGCCACGCCGGTTTCGTCGGCCTCGGAGCGGGCCTCGGCGGAGCGGGCGCGCAGCGCCTTGGCCGACGTGTCGGCCAGCGGCTCGTACTCCCCCACCGTCATGGCGGCGTTGCCGTTGATGTCGATCACCAGCATAAGCACGCCGTCGTGCGCGGTGCAATCGCCCTCGGCAAGCGACCACTCAACGTGCTGTTTGGCCCAGCTGAGCATGTTATGGGTAAGCGGTTCGCCCTGCACCAGACGCTCGGACAGCGCACGGATGTGACGGTTGAGCATGGGCACCTTTTTGTTGGACATGCGCCAACGGCAGACAAGCGCGGGCTTGTCGAGCGTGAACTTCTCGACCGCCTCCTGATTGGCGCAAAAGTCCTCGTACGCACGCTGATCCTCGGCATTGCCAAACAGCTCGGCATCATCAATCTGGGGCATGGTCATACCTTTCGTGTTAGTCATTCCGTCCTCTTATACCAAAAAGACGGCCCTCCAAACGGAGCAGCCGTCTTTTGCAGAGATTATTTTGACGATATGGTCAGGCGACCGAACAGTTTAATGGGATAGAGAAACACCCCATTAAGGGTTTTCCAAGTGCCCGAGATTGCCCCGAAAGAGGAGCGCCGCGTACTAAATGTACGCAAGCGACGGTTTGAGGGGCAAGGTCGGGTGCTTGGGAAAGCCTCTAGTGCCTAAAATGCCTGGCACCTGTGAAGACCATCGCAATGCCATGCTCGTTGCAGGCCTGGATGCTCTCGTCGTCGCGCTTGGAGCCGCCGGGCTGAATGATGCAGGTCACGCCGTGCGCGGCAAGCACGTCGACGTTGTCGCGGAACGGAAAGAACGCGTCGCTTGCGCAAGCAAAGCCGCCCTTCTCCACGCCCTCGCGCTCGCAGAAGTCCTCGGCACGCTCGCAGGCCAGCAACGCGGAATCCACGCGGTTGGGCTGGCCGGGGCCCATGCCAATGCCGGCCTTGCCCTTAGAGACCAGGATGGCGTTGGACTTGACGCCCTTGCAGACCTTCCAGGCAAACTCGAGCTCGGCCATCTCGGCGTCGGTGGGCTTGCGGTCGGTGGGGAACGTAAAGGTCGCGGGATCCTCGGTCACGTGGTCGACCTCCTGCACCAGCATGCCGCCGTCGATGGAGCGCAGCTCCACCTGGGCGCCGTGGTCCACGCCGCCGGTCGCCAGCACGCGCAGGTTGGGGCGCTTGGCCATGCGCTCGAGCGCCTCGGCAGTGTAGCTCGGGGCGATGATAACCTCGACGAACTGCTTGTTCTGGTCGGCGAAATGCTCAACCAGCTCATAGGGTACCTCGCGGTTGCAGGCGATGATGCCACCGAAGGCGCTCTTGGGATCGCAGGCGAAGGCGCGGTCGTAGGCAGCCGTGATGTCCTCGGCAACGGCGGAGCCGCAGGGGTTCTGATGCTTGAGGATCACGCAGGCCGGCTCGTCGAACTCTCGGACCAGGTTCCAGGCGGCATCGGCGTCCAGATAGTTGTTGTAGCTGAGCGGCTTGCCCTGGATCTGCTCGGAGCCCACGAGCGGGAACTGAGAGCTCGCGGTGTTCTCGCAGCCCTCGGCAAAGCGATAGACCGTGGCCTTCTGCTGCGGGTTCTCGCCATAGCGCAGGTCGTCGACCTTTTCCAGCGAGATCTCGAGCTTGGCAGAGGTGTCCGCCACGTCGCTTGCCTGGGCGGCAAGCCAACGGGAGATAGCCGTATCGTAGGCGGCGGTAGTCTGGTAGACCTTCACCTGCAGGCGACGACGGGTAGCAAGCGTGGTGCAGCCGCCGGTCTCGCGCATCTCGGCAAGGACAGCGTCGTAGTCGGCCGGGTCAGAGATGACGGTAACGCTCGCAGCGTTCTTAGCGGCGGAGCGCAGCATGGAGGGACCGCCGATGTCGATGTGCTCGATGGCGTCCGCAAAGGTGACCTCGGGGTTGGCGACGGTCTTCTCGAACTCGTACAGGTTGACGACGACCAAGTCGATCAGCTTAATGCCGTGCTGAGCGGCCTCCTGCATGTGCTGCTCGGAATCGCGGCGGGCCAGCAGCGCGCCGTGAACCTTGGGGTGCAGGGTCTTAACGCGGCCGTCCATCATCTCGGGATAGCCCGTGAACTCCTCGATGGGGGTTACGGGAACGCCCGCGTCCTCGATGGCACGAGCCGTGCCGCCCGTAGAGATGATCTCGACGCCAAAGTCATCGACCAGCGTCCGTGCGAAATCGACGACACCCGTTTTATCGGTAACCGAGATCAACGCGCGTGCGATCTTCACATCAGATCCCATGCAGTCCTCCTGTCTGGTACGCCGCCGTGCTCTGTGAGTCGGTGATACGTCGATCTGCAGCGCTCGCGCAGCGGCATTGAAAATACTGATTCAATGTAGCGCATCGAGCGCATCGATGCACCCCGCAACGGGCGCATGTGCAGAAAAAGTTTGCGCGCGGAGGGGATGGGCACGGTGAGTTCATGGAACACAGGGGCACCATAATTAGATGCCAATAGCGTGGTAGAACTGTGCTCGATATGCATCCGCAAAAGAAAGAGGCACCATGGTCTCGCGGGTTCTCTACCGACCGTTTGATACCGAAGACTTCGACGCCATCGCGCTGATTCTGCAGCAGCTTTGGCATAACAATTCGGATAACGATGAGTACAACCGCCTTGAGGCCGCGTGCGACCTCGCCTATTGCCTTTCGTCATCGACGTTTTCGCAGGTTGCCGTAATCGACGGTCAGGCGCGTGGCATTTCGCTCGCGCGTGCGGGACAGAGCTCCGGCGCCACCGTTAAGGAACATTGGATGGATACCGAACGCGCGCTGCTATCGCAGATGCGTGAGCTGGAGCCCGATGTCTGCGCCGAGTATCTCTCGTTTGTGCGTGCAACCATCCGAATCAACAACCGCCTGCTCGAGAGTAGCCCGTTGCCGCACGACAACGAAGTCACGCTGCTCGCCGTCGATCCCGATGTCCACGGCCTGGGTGTAGGCTCAGTGTTGCTCGATGCCGCGGTCTCGTACCTGTCCTCGCGCGGGGCGACAAGGGCGCACCTGTACACCGACTCCAACTGCTCGTGGAAGTTCTACGAGTTGCACGGCTTTAAGCGCACGGCCACGCACCGCGCCAACCGCGAAGAGCGTCGTCACGACATGCCGCGCGAAAGCTTTCTCTACGAACTCGACCTAACAGCCTAGCCCAAGCAGCCACACCTAGTCATTTAAGTCTGTCCCCAATGAGTAGCCTTGGTGATCTGCAAATAGCCTTGGTCAAAATACATCAAATATGAGTACTGTTACCTTTTTAGTAGCAGCGATTCAGGGCATTTTTGATGCTTATAGGCATGACGACCAGCTGCACGAGCTGACGTAACTCCCCAAATGTTCAATAAAATGGGCTCCTAACGAGAAGTACTCTCATTAGGAGCCCATTATTATGTGCAAACATATGTGACCAACGCAGCAACAGTACTCATATTTGGCATTTTTTGTCCACTGCCCCTTGCGCGAAGGTCCTCAGCGGAAAGTTTGACCCGTTTCGATGCACAAAAATGGGATGAATCTTCCCTGGCAACCGCCCAGAAAGATCCACCCCAAAGCAAGCGCTCGCTAGAACGTTCCGCCGCCGCCTCCGCCGACGCCGCCACCGCCGCCACCGGAAAAGCCGCCGCCGCTGCCGCCGCTCGAACTATCGGAACTCGAAGCCAGCTCGTGGATGGTCTCGTGGTACACATCGTTGAACGAATCGAGCGGGGACTCGTTGCCGTAGTGATGGTAATACCACCAGTAGCAGGGGTAGTTGTCGTAGAAATCGTCGCTGTTGCGCAGGTCCGCAGGCACGGCCTCGGCCAGCTGTCGCAGCACTTCTTTCGAAACGCCCAGGGCAACGCCCATCACCAGCAGTTTGTTCCACAAGATCAGGTCGCTGGGAATGGCCTCCTTCAGGCGCGTAAAGTCCTCAAGCCAATGCTTGAGCGCCTTGCAGCGAGCCGCCACCTCGGCGCCCTCCGGCGTGTAGCGGCGGAAGGTGCAGCTCAGGACAAAGCCCACGATCGTGACGGGGATCGAGATCATAGCGGCACCGACGTTGGCGTCCGCAAAGTCGGTATAGATCAGAGAGCCCAGAATGCCAAAGACGATGATGATACCGATAACCAAGCCGGCAACCAGGGCGATGGTGCCGTCCGATGCAATAAGCTCGCGCGCCTCCAGCTTGCCCTTAACTGCGCTCTGATAGTCCTCGAGCTTGTCGCCAACAGATGTGGTGCGCTCGCTAGCGTACTCCTCCAGCTCGCTAAACGTGCGCGAACGGACTCCGTCCTTATCGGGCTTAACGCCGGCGAAGAAGACCTTGAGCACATCGCGATCGATACCGTCCTTCTTGGCAGCCTTCCAGGCCTCGTCGGTCACTGTGATGCGATACGTCTGCTCCTCTTTTTCGCGACGGAGCAGACCCTTCTTCTTGGTCTCGGTCGCTTCTTCCAGCTTGATCACGCGGTCGTCGGTGAGCTTCATAAGCGTGGCGATATATGCCTGATCGGGCACGTCGTTCCAGCTCATGAGAGCTGCAAGCACAGCGGGATGGTCGGCCGAGGGCACATCGCGGAAGTACTCGTCCTGGAAGAGCGGCTTGGGCTTGGGCCTGCGCAGCTTAAGCATCACGATCACACCGGTATAGGCAACCGCCACGACAACACACACCACGGCAATCGCGCCGGCAACCGCACGCGCGTGCTCACGGCGAGCGTTGGCCTCGTCGGCCCATTCCTTCTCTTCGCTCAGGATCGTCGACATGCGCTTTTCGCCCGAGACGGCAAGCTGCGGCACCCAGTCGCTGGGGAAGGCGATGCGTGCCTCGGCGAATTCGCCCTCATGCACGCAGGGAATGGTATAGGTGACCATGGGCTCGTCCGCATCGAGCGACACGTCGCCCGTCAGTGGGCCGTGGCCCCATGCGCGGAAGTTATCGCCCTTGACGGCAGCCGTCCCGGCAGCGGCATTTGCAAAGTAGACTTCCATCTCGACGTCATCGGAGTCCGCAGACCAGCCGTCACCCACAAATTTCCAGTAGAGCTCGGCGGTATCGGCCCAGTTCATAACCGCACCGGTCATGGAATAACTCACGTAGTAGATTGCGCTGTCGCCGCTCTCGTGAGGGCTGAACACCTTAATCTTTACGCCGTCGTCGGACTGCTCCACCGTGTAAACGCCGTCGTCGCCTTTATTTGCGCTGTCGACCTTGTTAAACGCAGTGTCGTCTTCCTCGACGCTCAGCACATTGACGACCACCGAGCCGCCTTGCTGGTTAGAGCCTGTATTGATATCCCAATACACGCCGTTAATGTCATCGTCGAAATCGAACTGGCGTCCCTCGACAACGGTCAGCGAGCCATCGGCCTCAACCGTGGCACCGATATAGGTTTGGCTCATGGAGTAGCCGTCGGCGTGCGCGACGGCAGGCAGCAGCAACAACGCAAGCGCGACGAGTGCGCAGACGGAAGCGAACCGCGCAAACAGGCGGCGCTGCCGACAGGGCTGGGCAACGGGGGCGTTCATAGGCACATCCTTTGTCTGTGGTACCAGTAGCGTCATTGTCCCACGTTTGCGAGTTCATGTGACGAACATCTAGGTCAGCGGAGCGTCAAAACGGGACAAAAGTCACGCCCGCCGCCGGCACCTGGGGACGTTCCTTATCTGCCGGCAATCTGGGCCACTCCTTGGCATAGCCCGCTCCGGCAATAGATACCACTTCATAGCTCCATCACAGGTGTAGCGGCTTTGTGTGGGCGCGGCATGCGCTGATTGAGCCGCCAGTTGAGGGGCATAAAGCAGTTGAGCGAAAACGGTTTGCCCCTTTGCCGTCCGCTTGAGGATCATGTCCCCCTTTTCCGCGGAAACCCCGGCAGTTGCGAAGAGCTGCCGGGGTTTCTGTCGTTTGAGGGCTAGATTGATTGACGACGATTAAGGCGCCGAGCCGGTGGTCCGGCACGCGCAACGTGTGGCCTCAGCAACTTGCAGGCCACGGCAGCGTCTCCCCCACCACGCCCCGCGCTATACTCGTCCGCATGGACATCAACGCACGCAACATAGCAACAACCGCCGCCGACGCGCCAACGACGCCGGCCGCTCCCGCGCCCGTCGTGGGGCGCTTCGCCCCGTCGCCCTCGGGCCGTATGCACCTGGGCAACGTGTTCAGCTGCCTGTGCGCATGGCTTTCGGCCCGCAGCCAGGGCGGCAGCATCGTGTTACGCATTGAGGACCTGGACGATCGCTGCAAGCGCCCGGAACTTGCCGCCCAATTGATTGACGACCTGGCCTGGCTGGGGCTGGAGTGGGACGAAGGCCCCTACTACCAGCACGACCGCCTAGACCTGTACGAGAGCGCCTTGCGCCGGCTGAAAGACGCCGGCCTCACCTATCCCTGCTTTTGCACACGCGCCGAGCTCCACGCCGCGAGTGCACCGCACGCGAGCGACGGCACGCCCATCTACCGTGGCGCCTGCCGAAGTCTTTCGGCCGAGGAGGTGGCCCGCCGCAGCGCCCTGCGCGCCCCGGCCACACGTCTGCGCGTGCCCACCGTCGACGACCTCGCAGACGACGTGATCGAATTTGTGGATCGCACGTACGGCGCCCAATGCGAAGCACTCGCCACCGAGTGCGGCGACTTTTTGGTGCGCCGCAGCGACGGCGTGTTTGCCTATCAGCTAGCCGTGGTGGTCGACGACGCTGCCATGGGCGTCACCGAGGTCGTGCGCGGATGCGACCTGCTGGGGTCCACGCCGCGCCAGATCTATCTGCAGCACCTGTTGGGACTGCCCACGCCGCACTACGCACATATTCCGCTGCTCATGGCACCGGACGGCCGCCGCCTTTCCAAACGAGACCGCGATCTGGACCTGGGCGAACTCCGCGCCCGCTTTGGCACGCCCGAAGCGCTGCTGGGCTGGCTCGCCGGGCAAACGGGCATCGCGCCGGACACCACGCCGCGCTCTGCCGAGCGGCTGGTCGAGCACTTTAGCTGGGATGTTATCCGCAAGCACAGGGAGAACATCACCGTAACGGCTGAGTAATCAGGCACCCCACCCCTACGCAACATCCCAGGGCTGGAGTTCGTCGCCCAAGCGAACGATGCAGTCGTAGAGCACGGTATGACGCTCGGCCGGGCTGGCATCTCGATGAAAATGCCCGTAGTACCAGCGCCTGTAGTCCAAGCGGTCTTCCAGCTCATCGAAAAATGCCGTAAGCCGATCAACGGCAGGGCAATTCCAGCCGGGCCCCGGATAGAGCGTGGGCGAAAGCATGCGCGTGGAGCAGGTGTGGGTGATCACGTAGTCGACCTTCCAGCCCACGCCGTCGAGCTTCGTCCGTGCCTCCTCAAAGTTGCGCTCGTCCGGCAGCTCCTGCGGCCACCAGCTGGAATACGGAATGCGGTATTCCTTGTCCACGCTCGTGGCGCCGCCCATGGTAAAGACCGTTGAGCCGTCGAGCTCAAAAACCTCGCCGCGCGTCAGGCGCCGTATGGGCGAGGTGTCCGACAGACGCTGCGTCAACCCACCATGCCACAGCTCCATGGGGCGCTCCGCCCAATGGTCGTAGCGTTCGTGGTTGCCGTCGACGAACAGCACGGTATAGGGGCGCGACTCCAGCCAGGCGATATCGGCGCACTCCTCGGCAGAAAAATCCCAGGGAAAGCCAAAGTCGCCCGCGACAATCAGATAGTCGTCACTCGTCAGGCTATCCCCAAGCTCCCAGTCGCGCAGCTTTTGCATGTCAAGGCCGCCGTGAATATCGCCCGTCACATAGACCGTCATCGGATCACCACTTCCCTGTAAGTCGCTAGCCCACATTCTGCACGATCACTAAGCCAACCGTTCCAGCCCTTCCATCCTTTAGGACCTACCCCTCGCTCTTCCATCCAAACGGGTCAAGCACCCAAAAAACCAGATCGAGCACGCCGCTGGTCATCATGGCACCGGCAAGGGCCATGCAAACATGCAGAGAACTGGCACTTCGGAGCACGTCAAATGGTCCCAGAACAGCCAGCAGCGCGACCGCCACGCCGGCCGCGCACAGCACAAGACACGGCCCTGCGTCCTTGACGCACTTCTTTGCAAGGTGCTTGGTGTTGCCACTCATCAATATCGAACTCCTTAGAGGGTCGTTTTTCAGATGCATGCCGCCGCGACGGAGCATGGCGGCAGGGTAAGTGTCACATATCGTGCGGACATCAATGGAGAAACCGCCTGCTCGACCAACCCTTGACGCCGTTTTGCATCGGTACCCCATCCCCCGCTATCGGGCTCTATTACTTTTTCCGCGAAGTGAGCGTCTGTTTTTGGACCCCTGGAGCATCCGCATTTTTCAACGGCATAAACGCAGGATTCTGGCATCAAAACCGCAGAGAACGGCGCCCTCAAAGTGTCAATGCTTCGGGGGTCCGATTTTGCTCGTTCACTTCTCGGGAAAAGTATTAGACCTCGCCGCGGGCCACTAATAATGACCCCTCTATACACACCCAAAAACTCATCCAACATTAATCTTGGCTCAAGAATCGCTTAATCTATAACCTGCACTATAGAGTTCGACCAAGGGCGGAGCGGTGCAACGCAGGCCGCCGAACACAACGCTCGCGCCTGGGTAGATCGCCCGGCGTCGCGCCCATCGAACGAAAGGAAAGGTCATGGACGACCTCGAAAAAGTTGAAACTATCCGCACCAAGTGCAACGTGAGCTATACCGATGCCAAGGCCGCGCTCGACGCCTCCGACGGCAACGTTCTGGACGCCATCATTTGGCTCGAGTCGCAGGGCAAGACCCAGACCACGTCGGCGCATGCCGCCACCGAGTCCGCGCCAGTCGATGAGCCCTCTGCCGAGATGGTCGCCGCGCAGGCAGCCTACGAAAAGTCGAGCGAAAAGACCGACTTCTCCAAGAAGATGGACAGCGTGTGGGAGTACCTCAAAAAGCTCTTCCGCCTGAGTCTGGACACCAAGTTTATCGCCACGCGCCGCGACGCGATCATCCTCAACATCCCCATCCTGATTCCCATCGTCGCCCTGTTTGCCTGGGGCGCCACGATATGGCTGATGCTGCTTGGCCTGTTCTTTGGCATGCGCTACCGCATCGATAGCGACGGCGACGTGCCCGGCAGCATCAACAACCTGATGGACAGCGCTGCCAATGCCGCGGACGACATCAAGCAAAATCTGAACGACGACAAGTAATCGCAGACGGGAGCACGCATGGCACGGATCCTGATCGTAGAGGACGAGGAGAAAATCGCCCGCTTTGTGACGCTCGAGCTGGAGCACGAGGGCTACCAGGTGGAGCACGCCGCCGACGGCCGCACCGCCGTTGACCTGGCGCTGGAGCGCGACTACGATCTGATTCTGCTCGACGTGCTGTTGCCGCAGCTCAACGGCATGGAGGTCTTGCGGCGTGTCCGCAAGCACAAGGATGTGCCGGTAATTATGGTCACCGCGCGCGATGCCGTGATGGACAAAGTGGCCGGGCTCGATGCCGGCGCCGACGATTACCTGACCAAGCCATTTGCGATTGAGGAGCTGTTCGCACGGATCCGCGTGGCACTGAAGCGCTCGGAAGCCGTGCGAGCGGCTTCGGGCGTTGGCGGCGCCAGCGCCGGGGCTGGCGTAGCGAGCGGCACGGCCGCCGGTATCGCCACAATGTCCCCGGCAACCGACACGGCCCAGACCGCTGCCGCGCCCTCCCCCGCCGCGCTCACCGTGGGTTCGGTCGCGCTCGATCCCGACCGCCGCGAAGTCACGGTCGGCGGCTCGCCCATCGCGCTCACGGCCCGCGAGTTCGACGTCCTCGCCCTGCTTATGACGCATGCCGAAACCGTACTCACGCGCGAGCGCATCGCGCACGAGGCGCTGGGCTACGAATACGTGGGCGACACCAACAACGTCGACGTGCACATCGCGCACCTGCGCGCCAAGATCGAAGACGCCGGCGGTGCCCGCATCATCCAAACCGTGCGCGGGGTGGGCTATGTCTGCCGCGCGTAACGCCGAGACCAAGCGCGTCACCTCCATCGCCCGTGCCATCAACTGGAGCTACATGTGGCGCCGCCTGGCGAGCTACATCTGGCTCGACCTGTGGCTGCTGGTTGCTGCGGCGGCGATCCTCATCTATGGCTATAACCAAACGCTGCCCGACGGCGCGTTTACCGCGGGATGGATCCCCGGTGCCGCCGTCCACGGCATGTCGCTGACGCCCGCGCACGGCTGGGACCCCGCCACGCTCACCTATACCGTCGAGCTTGCGCGCACCACCAAGACCTTCCCCCTCGCGCAGGACCTCATCGCGCTGTGGCCCCTCTATCTTGTCGTTGCAGGTGGGCAGGTCATCAGCGTGCTCAACATGCTCGGCGGCGCCCGCCGCGTGCGCCGCACCATGGCACCGCTCAACGACCTGGCCCTGCGCGTAGACGAGCTCAGCCGTATGCAGCTCTCCGGCGGCAAGATGGAAACGCTGGAGCAGGCCATCGAGCGCGCAAGCGTCGACTCGCCGAGCGTCACCACCGGCGACGCCGACCTGGCGAGCATCGAGGTCGCGCTCAACCGCCTGCTGCGCCAGATGCAAGAGGCAAAGCTGCAGCAGATGCGCTTTGTCAACGATGCAAGCCACGAGCTACGAACGCCCATCGCGGTGATTCAGGGTTACGTAAACATGCTCGACCGCTGGGGCAAAGATGACCCGGACGTGCTGGCGGAATCCATCGCGTCCCTCAAGGCCGAAAGCGAGCATATGCAGGAGCTCGTGGAGCAGCTGCTGTTTTTGGCGCGCGGCGATGCCGGGCGCACGGTCCTGCGGCGTGCGCATACCAACCTGGCCGCACTGGTCGGCGAGGTATGCGAGGAGTCACAGATGATCGATGCCGCGCACACGTATCGACTGGCGTACGACGCTGCGCTTGTCAGCGACCCGCGCTGCGACGCGCCCGTTGACGTGGCGCTCGTGAAGCAGGCTCTGCGCGTGATCGTGCAAAACGCCGCCAAGTATTCGGACGCAGGCACGCCCATCTCGTTTGGCGTAGCGCCGGATGCGGGCGCAGGCACGATCGACATAAGTGTTGAGGACGAGGGTATCGGCATGAACCAGGAATCCGCAGCTCACGCGTTTGAACGGTTCTACCGCGCCGACAACGCACGCGATGCCGGCGCGCAGGGCTCGGGTCTGGGGCTTGCCATTGCCAAGTGGATCGTCGATAGCCATGGTGGTGTCATTGGCGTGACCTCAGTCGAGGGCGTCGGCAGCCGCTTTACGATTCGCCTGCCGCGGTAGGAAGCCCCTCGGCATAAAAAAGGGATAGGGCCAGGCGGCTCTATCCCTTTTTGCTAGCTATGGCAGCTTGTGCGCTACTCGCGGCACAGGTGCACGGCGAAACCGGCAAACTCGCGCTTAAAGTACACGAGCTTGGTGCCGCCGTCGGGCAGCAGCACGCGCGACTCCTCGTTGACCTCGAGCCCGCGCTCGGCAAACCACTTCTCGGCCGCATCGATGTCGTTGACAGCAAAGCCAATGTGGCCCTTGGCGCCACGACCGTTCTGCTTCATGATCTCGACCAGCGAATCGTTAAAGTACGAAACCGGGGTCTCGATAACGGGCAGGCCCATCATCGTCGAGAACAGCTCCGCGATCTCCAGGGCGTCTGCCGGGTCAGTGGCGTTAATGCCCACATGGGCAACGCGCATGCCAAAGAGCTCTACCGGGTTGGCGTTCTGCTCACTCATACAGTCAGCGCCTACTGAGCCATAACGTCGAGGACGGCCTTCTCGGCAGCGACGCGGTTCATGCCGGTCATGAAGGGCACGCCACTCACGTACGGGCAGGTGAGGCCCTCGGGGGCAACGGTGGTGGCGATCAGCAGGTCGGCGCCCTCGTCGCAGTAGTCCTTGGCCTCGGAGATGGCGCACTGCACGATCTCGTACTTGCCGGCGTAACCGTTGGCGTCGAGCAAGGTGGCGACCTTCTGGGCAACGAGCGTGGAAGTAGCAGCGCCAGCACCGCAAGCCAAAACGATCTTCTTCATAGGTAATGTCTCCCTTCATGGTTTACTTTAGGTAAGTGTACCGCAGCGAGCGATAGCACTCGGCCTCGATGAGCTTTTATGCCAGTTTGCTTGCGCGCTGCGTATAATACATCCAGTACGTGTTGTCATACCGCTCGCTTTATGAGTGACTAAGGACCCTAATATGCCCGATTCCCGCACACTCTGGACCGCCGTCGTTATCATCTGCATCGCCGTGTCGGTGTTCTTTAGCGTCAAAAAACGCACCACGTTTAAACGCCTGCAGCAGCTTATGGCCGCTAAGCAGTGGGACGAGTTCGATCGTTTGCTCGACGGCAAACTCACCAGCATGCTGTACCCGCGCTACAACCGCGACTACCTGCGCCTGAACTCCTATCTGCTGCGCGAGGACCACAAGCGCGCCGATGAGATGTTCGATTTGCTGCTGGGGCTCAATCTGCCCAAGATGCAGCGCGTCGACCTGGTCATTAAGGCCTTTAACTACTACGTTGGTCAGGAGGACCGCAAAAAGTCCAAGGAATTGCTGCGCGAGATCAAAGGCTTTGAGGGCGGCCAGGCCGAGGCAGTCGCGCACGAATGCCAGCTGATGTATGACACGATGATCCTCAAGCGCCACAACGATATTCCCGAGCTGGAGCGCATGCTCAAGGAAGCCGGTGACGACAAGGTCAAGAGCTGCCGCCTGGAATACCTGCTGGCCCTGCAGTACCAGAACAAGGGCGACGAAGCCAAGTTCCAGGAGTTCCTGGAGAAGTCGGGCCAACACTCGATGGCCGTCAACGCGTAACGGACGGCTTGTGCTAGACTTCTAGTCTCACGGGGGCGTGGCGGAATTGGCATACGCAGGGGACTTAAAATCCCTCGCCGCAAGGATTGTGGGTTCGAGTCCCACCGCCCCTACCATGTAGTGCTTACGAGCCCGTGTCCCCCAGGGAGGCGGGCTCATTTCTTTAAGATGCCGGTGGGGCTCGAACCCGCGAGGGGGCGAGCGTCAAGCGGACGCGCAGCGTCCGTAGCGAGCCGGCGAGGACGCCGGCAGGCAGCCGAAGCCGGTGCGGATTTGCGCAACAAATACGCAGATGTCCCACCGCCCCTACCATTTGGCTTTTACGGGCCCGTGCCCCCTGGGGATGCGGGCTCGTTTCTTCTGGATGCCGTTAAGCCTCTAAGTTGCGATGGAATAGTTCCTGTTTTGGCAGTTTATCAGCCCATTTAGGAACTATTTCACCGCAACTTATGAGGGGATGGTTAAAGGGCGCTGAGGCTGGGGGTCCAGCCGATGGTGGGTAGCTCACCGTCGAGAACCTCGTTAATGGTGGCGGCCATGCCGGCAAGCAGGCTGTTCTCGCTTACGGTGAGCGTGTCGTAGCCGCCGGCTCGCATAAGCTCGCGAATCACCACGGCACCAGCCAAGATCACGCCCGCGCGTTTGGGCTGTACACCCGGTAGCGCGGCGATGCCTTCCGCGTCCAACACAGACATGCGCTCGATAGCGGCCGAGACCTGCTCCAGCGACAGCTCGCGTAGGTGCACAAAGCTCGAATCGTACGGTTCCAGCTCGTGGACCAGAGCCACCAGCGTAGTCACCGTGCCGCCCACCGCGACTAAGCGTTCGGCGCGCTCAAAGTCGACAGGCAGGCCCTCAAAATAGGCGGCGAACTGCTCGCCTGCCCACGCGGCAGCGGCAGCAAGCTCGCCATCCGCGGGCGGCAACGCGGAGAAAAAGCGCTCCGTCACGCGACGGCAACCGATGTCCAGCGAGCGCGTTCCCTCCAGCGCAAAGACGCTGCGCTCCGGAGCGTATACGCCCGTCGCGAGCTCCGTGGAGCCGCCGCCCGAATCCGCGACGATGATGCGCTCGCCGGCAAAGTCGTGCGCCACGCCAAAAAATGTCAGGCGCGCCTCGACCTCGCCCGGAATCACCTGTGGTTTGAGCCCCAACTCGCGCAGGCCGTCCAGCAGCAGCGCGGCATTGGACGCATCGCGCGCGGCACTCGTGCACGTGGTGCAGACGCACACGGCCCCAAAGGCACGGGCCTCGTCCACAAACATGTGACACGCAGCGAGCACACGCTCAACGGCCGCCTCGCAAAAGCGGCCCGTCGCGTCCACGCCCTCGCCCAGGTCGGTAATCTCGGTATGCTTGGACGATTCCACGATTGCCCCGGCCTCGACCTGGGCCAACACCAGTCGCGACGACACCGTTCCCAGGTCGATCGCGGCTACCTTATAGCGTTTGCAATTTGTCATTGCGGGCTCCCCTCCGGGCGCTATTTGCCGTTGGACACGACCGTCTGACCCTCGACGCCGTTAAACCCAAACAGCATGTCGAGCGCCTGGATGTACCACGGCGCGTCCTTGCCGACTTCTTCGATTTCCTTGGCCACTTCGCTGGCCTTCTTGGCGTTTGAGGACTTTTTGCTCGACGACGAGTCAGAATCGTCGTCCAAGCCTAGCACGTCAATCTTCTTCTCGCCGGGCATCACCAGGCCCAGGTCCTCGGACGCCGCGTCCTTGATACCCTCCTCCGAGAGCAGCTTGTCGACGCTTTTTTGCAGGTCGTCGTTATATTGCTCGCGAATCTCGACCTGCTTGGCCAAGATGTCGCTCGAGCGTTTTGCCACATACAGGTCGCGCACGGGGAAGTACAGGCTCACGAGCGCCAGGGCGACGACAATGCCAACAAACAGCCCTCGCTGGGGACCGTGGGTAAAGTCGTAGATTGCCTTGACCACCGCGTTATCGTTGGCGTAATGCATGAAGTCCGAGCCCGAAAGACGGTTCGAGGGCCTACTCGGCTTTTCGTGCGTTTGATCCGAGGAACGCTGAGCACGCTCCGAATGCGCCGGGCGCACCGAACGTGGCGGACGGTCCGTCAGCATATTCATTTGAGCACGGGAGTGTGAGGCACTTGTCGGTCGCTGCATGGAGCGGTCGGCACCGGCGTAATCGGACCCGCCAAGCTGCACCGAATGCGCACGGCGAGGTGACGGCTCACGCGAACCGGCGGAATAGTACCTGTTGTCGTAAATCTGATCCATGTGCGCCTTGTGCGGTTGAGGTTTGTTTGCGCTAAGTCTTTTAGTTATAGCACGAGTGCGCGCACCGCCTTCGGCGGCCCTTGCTCGACATAAAAAAGGCGCTGAGCCATATTGCCCAGCGCCCAATGGTGCTCAACAGTGCCCGGCGGGAGCGAGGTGAATCCGAGTCAGCCCCGCCCCCGCACACGCCGCTTGCCTAGCGAATGTTGTAGAACGCGGCCTTGCCGGCGTAGTGCGCGCTGCCCTCGAGCTCGTCCTCGATACGGATGAGCTGGTTGTACTTGGCGATGCGGTCGCTACGGCACGGGGCGCCCGACTTGATCTGGCCGGCATTGACGCCCACGACCAGGTCGGCGATCGTGGAATCCTCGGTCTCGCCGGAGCGGTGGCTCACGATGCAGGCGTAGCCGGCCTCCTTGGCGGTCTCGATGGCCTCGAGCGACTCGGTGAGCGTGCCGATCTGGTTGACCTTGACCAGGATCGCGTTGGCGGCGCCCAGCTTGATGCCCTTCTTGAGGCGCTCGGTGTTGGTGACGAACAGGTCGTCGCCCACCAGCTGCACCTTGTTGCCAATGCGGCGGGTCAGCTCGACCCAGCCGTCCCAGTCCTCCTCGGCCATGCCGTCCTCGATGGAGATGATGGGATAGGTGTCGATGAGCTTCTCCCAGTAATCGACCATCTGGGCACTCGTGTACTCCACGCCCTCGCCCTTGAGTTCGTACATGCCGGTCTCGGCGTTGTAGAACTCGGTCGAGGCCGGGTCCATGGCGTACATGAAGTCGACGCCGGGCTTAAAGCCGGCCTTCTCCACGGCCTTGGTGATGTACTCGAACGGCTCGGCGTTGGTCTTGAGGTTGGGGGCAAAGCCACCCTCGTCGCCCACGCCGCCGCCCAGGCCTGCCTCGTGCAGCACGCCCTTGAGGGTGTGGTATACCTCGGCGCACCAACGCAGGCCCTCGGTAAAGCTCGGGGCGCCCACCGGCATGATCATGAACTCCTGGAAGTCGACGTTGTTGTCGGCATGCACGCCGCCGTTGAGAATGTTCATCATGGGCGTGGGCAGCAGGTGGGCGTTGACGCCACCCAGGTACTGGTACAGCGAAAGACCCGCCGACTCGGCAGCGGCGCGGGCAACTGCCAGCGACACGCCCAGAATGGCGTTGGCGCCGAGATTGGTCTTGTTGGGGGTACCGTCCGCGGCAATCAGCGCGGCATCGACGGCGCGCTGGTCGAAGGCGTCGAGGCCCACGACGGCGTTAGCGCACTCGTTATTGACGTGCTCGACGGCCTGCGAGACGCCCTTGCCCAGGTAGCGACCCTTGTCGCCATCGCGCAGCTCGCAGGCCTCAAAGGCGCCGGTCGAAGCGCCCGAAGGCACCATCGCGCGGCCGAAGCTGCCGTCCTCGAGCACGACCTCGACCTCGACGGTGGGGTTGCCGCGGCTGTCGAGTACCTCGCGACCGTAGACATCCAAAATATCGCTCATGTTGTCTCCCTCTCACTTGGAAACGGGTTGAATGCTTGGCGACACGGCTTGCACGCTACAGTGGCGCGCAGGTTCATAAGTTAGCCTTATCGCACTTTTTGCATTATGCCCTAAGTTAGCCAAGGGATACAATCTTTTTGAAAAATAATGGGGGCGATGAGAAAGTCCGTCCCGTCGCCCCCGCAGTCTTACTCTTCTGCCTTTGCGGCATCCCAGAGGTCATTGAGGCCGTGGGTCGAAAGCTCGGCCAGATCCACGTGGGCGTCGGCCGCCATCTGCTCCATCGCGGCCCAGCGGCGGCGGAACTTTGCCGTGCTGGCACGCAGGGCGCTCTCGGCGTCGATTCCCTCCTTGCGCGCAACGTTGACCAGGGCAAAGAGCAGGTCGCCAAACTCCATCTCGCGCTCGGGCGAGCCGGGAGCCTCGGCCTCAAACTCGGCACGCTCCTCAGCGACCTCGTCCCACACGTCCTGGACCGTCTCCCACTCAAAGCCCACGGCAGCCGCCTTGCGCGACACCTTCTGAGCCTGCATCAGCGCCGGCAGATGCGTGGGCACGCCGTCGAGCAGGCCCTCGGGCGCAGCCTCGCCCGCCGCCACGGCCTTGTCCTTGGCGGCCTTCTCGGCAAGCTTGACCTCGTCCCAAATCTTGAGCACCTCGTCGGAGCTCTCGGCATCCGCATCGCCAAACACGTGCGGGTGACGACGGATGAGCTTGGCGTCGATATCGCGCGCCACATCGGCCAGCGAAAACTCACCGGCATCCGCCGCAATCTGCGCATGCAGTACGACCTGCATGAGCACGTCGCCCAACTCCTCGCGCAGGTGTGCCGCGTCGTCCGCCTCGATGCAATCGAGCGCCTCGTAGGCCTCCTCGATCATGTTTTTGCCAATGCTTCGGTGCGTCTGCTCGCGGTCCCACGGGCAGCCGTCGGGCTGACGCAAGCGCCAAATGGTCTGCACCAGATGCTGCAGCTCGGCCGACGCGTCTACCAGCGTGGACAGATCGCGCGAACCCTCGGTATTTTGCTGAGCCATGTGCTGCGCCATGGTTATTCCTCCTCCAGGATCACATGGCGGAACGTGCCGCCCTCGTAGATGCCGTAGCTGTGCGTGCCGTCCTTGGGGATGCTCACGCTGCCGGGGTTGAAGAGCCACAGGCCCGGGTGCGCGGCGCTCTCCTCGTTAACTTTGATGTGCGTGTGGCCGTAGACGAGCGCGGAGCCCTCGGGCAGCGCGGGCGCGCGGTCGACGCTGTTGTGCATGCCGGCGCCAAAAACGTGGCCGTGCGTCAGGAACAGCTCGCGGCCGGTCTCGTCGAACAGCGTGGCGTAGTCGGCCATGACGGGGAAGTCGAGCACCATCTGGTCGACCTCGGCGTCGCAGTTGCCGCGCACCGCGATGATGCGGTCGGCCAGGGCGTTGAGCAGCGGAATCACACGCTTGGGGGCGTAGTCGCGCGGCAGGTCGTTACGCGGGCCGTGGTAGAGCAGGTCGCCCAGCAGCACGATGCGGTCGGGCTGCTCGGATTCGATGGCAGCGCAGAGGCGCTCGGCCCAGTATGCCGAGCCGTGAATGTCGGAAGCGATGAGGTATTTCATGGTGGTCCTTTCGGGTGGGGTTGATGGGGGCTGAATACGGGGTCCGGCGGATGTGGAGCCCATCTACCGTGCTACTCGAATCGTAGCGCCGCGCTCTGAGCCGCCTGCATCACGCGTTGGAGTGGCACGCCATGTTCGCGGGCAAGACGGGCGCAATCCTCGTACTCGGGAGCCGCGCGCTCGCTGCCGTCTGGCAGGGTCGCCACCTTAACGGACACCTCGCCCCAAGGCGTCGCTACCTGCTCAAAACAACGCGGCAGGCAAACGCGTTCCATCACCTGGCGACGAACGGCGTTGGTCGTGGTTTCCAAAAAGATAATCGTCTGTAGGCGTTCGATATCCTCATGCGAGCAGATCACCTGCAGCTGCCAGCCGGGGCGGCCTTTTTTGCAGTAGAGGGGCAGCCAGTGCACCTCGCGGGCGCCGGCCTCGCGCAGGCGGTCAGCGGCATAGGCGAGTACCTCGGGCGACGCATCATCGATGTCGCACTCCAGCTTGACGATGGTTTCGGGCGCATCGGTCTCGCGGGACAGCGGAGATGTACTTCCACGTTGCATACGGTCCGGATCCTTTCCGCACGGGCTCGTTTTATTCACCCAAACGCTAGCACATCGAACGTGGCACAGGCGTGACTTTCGTCCGTCGTCGCCCTTGCCCCTATCCAAACATGTACGTCAGCCTCCAAACATGTCATTTTTTGTCGGTTTTGGAGGCTGACGTACACGTTTTGGAGCGGGGCGCACACGATCAAAATTGCGCCCGCATTCCGTCCACCACAAAGTTCGCCGCACTCAACAATTTTGAACTTTCTACGCAGTTCATCGGCTAAAAATTACCCTCGGCATACTTACCCGCTGCACGATGTTACTCTAGTTGCATTTGGCTAACTAAGCGGCTGCCGAGGACCCAGCCCGGCACCGTTACGGCATAGGAGGTTTCATGTTCGAGAAGCGGCTCTTCTCCCTGGCTCCGCAGGTAACGCCCTACATTATGGCAAGCGTCCTGTTTAAGTGGATCGCGCTCATGGCAAACATCACGGTGATGTGGATGCTTGCGCGCATCTTGGGCGGCATCGTCACGAACGGTCTTTCCGCCGCGCTCGCCGTCGATGCCCTCGCACAGGCGGCTTTGCCGCTCGCCGCCGCCATCATCGTGCGCGCCGCCTCCATCTACCTGGCCCAACGCGCCGGCGACAAGGCCGCGTTCGAGGCCGTCCGCCGCGTGCGCTCGCTCGTCTACGACAAGCTCACCGCACTCGGCCCCTCCTACACCGAAACCGTCCCCACCGCCGAGGCCGTCCAGACCAGCGTCGAGGGCGCCACGCAACTCCAGGTGTACTTTGGCGGTTACCTGCCGCAGCTCTTCTTTGCCGGTTTGGCACCCATCACGCTGTTTGTACTGCTCGTGGGCCAGGCGGGTCTTCCCGCCGCACTGCTGCTCGCCTGCGTTCCGGTCATCCCCGTCTCCATCATGATGGTCATGCGCAACGCCAAAAAGATCGGTGCCGAGTACTGGGGCAGCTATGTCGATCTGGGCGGCATGTTCCTGGAGGCCGTGCAGGGTCTCACCACCCTTAAGGTCTACCAGGCCGATCGCAGCTGGCACGAGCGCATCAACGCCGAGTCCGAGCGTTTCCGCACAGCGACCATGCGCCTGCTGGTGATGCAGCTGCGCTCCATTTGCGTTATGGACCTGGTCGTCTATATGGGCGCCGCGTTCGGCATTATCGTAGCCACGCTGCAGCTCGCCATGGGCAAGATTGGCTTTGAGGCTGCCTTCCTCATCGTCTTTCTGTCGCAGGAGTTCTTTTTGCCTATGCGCCGCCTGGGATCGCTGTTCCACACGGCCATGAACGGCATGGCCGCCTCGCGCCGCATGTTTGGCATTTTGGATACGCCCGAGCCCGAGCGCGGCGATGTTGAGCTTGACGGTCGCGGCGATATCGAGCTCGCGGGCGTGAGCTATGCATACGGCGACCGCACAGTGCTGGACAGCGCCAGCGCGACCATTGCGCACGGCTCGCTCGTGGCACTCGTGGGCGAAAGCGGCGGCGGCAAGTCCACGCTCGCGGGGATTATCGCGGGCCGCAAGGGTGCCTACCGTGGCAGCGTTCGCATCGGCGGCGTCGAGCTGTGCGATGCCACGGCCGCCTCACTCATGCGCGCCGTCACGCTGGTGCCCACCAACGGCTACCTGTTTGCCGGCACCCTGCGCGACAACCTGCTGCTCGCCCAGCCCAACGCCACCGACGCCGAGCTTTTGCGCGCGCTCGGCCGCACGCGCGTGGCGGCCTTTGTGCAGGCCAACGGCGGGCTCGACATGGTGATTAACGAGGGCGGCACCAACCTTTCGGGTGGCCAGCGCCAGCGCGTGTGCATGGCACGCGCCCTGCTGCACGACTCGCCGATCTATGTGTTTGACGAGGCTACGAGCAACGTCGATGCCGCAAGCGAAGCCGCAATCGGCGAGGTCATTGCATCGCTCGCCGGCGGGCACACTGTAATTATGGTGGCACACCGCCTGTCGACAATCGTGGACGCCGATCAGATCCTGGTGCTGGAACGCGGCCGCATTGCCGAACGCGGGACTCACGGCGAGCTTTTGGCCACCGCGGGCGTCTATGCGCGCATGTGGAACAGCCAGGAGCAGCTCTCGGCATATGCGTATGCGGAGGGTGATGCCGAGGATGCCGGCGCGGTTGAGGCTGTTGACGGCAGCACCGCCCGTACCGATGGCCTCAACGGTGCCGGCTCGTCTTCCGCTACCGCGGCGCCTGACTCCGGCCGCGCCCGTCGCTCGGCGCCGTCCATCATGTGGCGCATGATGGGGCTCATCCGACCGCTTGCCGGCTGGCTTGTGCTAGCCGTCGCGCTGGGCAGCATCGGCATGCTCACCGCCGCGTTCGTGCCGGCCTTTGGTGCCCTCGGCCTTATGGCCGCGCTGGGCCGCAACGCCTTGGGGCTTGGTCTGATCGCAGCATGCGCGGCCTGTGCCGCCTGCGGCATCGCACGCGGGCCGCTCCACTACGGCGAGCAGCTCTGCAACCATTACATCGCATTCCGTCTGCTCGCACACATTCGCGACCTGGTGTTTGGCGCCCTGCGCCAGCTCGCCCCCGCCAAGCTCGAGGGCCGCGGCAAGGGCGAGCTCGTGAGCCTGGTCACCTCGGATATCGAGCTGCTCGAGGTCTTCTACGCGCACACCATCTCGCCCATTGCCATAGGTCTGGTCTGCACCGTTGTGTTTGAGGGCTTTTTGCTGGCTGTGAGCCCCGAGCTCGCGGGCATCGCGCTCGTGGCCTACGCGGTCCTGGGCGTGCTGCTGCCCCTGACCTCGGCCAAGGCGTGCGGCACCACCGGCCGCCAGAGCCGCGAGGGCGCCGGTAAGCTGGGTGCCTTTGTGCTCGACAGTCTACGCGGCGCGTCCGAGACTATCCAGTTTGTCGGTGGCGCCGATCGCAGCCGTGCCCTGGGCAAACTGACCGAGCAAGTCGGCGCCGTGGACGCGCGCCTCAAGCGCCGCCAGGCGGCCAGCGAGGCCGTTTCCGATGCGCTTATTCTTGCGGCCAATCTGGTGATGCTCGGACGCGCGCTGCAGCTGGTGGCTGCGGGAACGATTGATTTTGCCGCAGCGTTTGTCGCCGTCTTTACCTTTGTGTCGTCGTTTGGCTCGGTGATGGCCGTGAGCCGCTTGGGCGCCTCACTGCAGGAGACGCTCGCCTCGGGCGCACGCGTGCTCGATTTGCTCGACGAGCAGCCCCAGTGCGCCGAGGTCGCCGACGGACAGGACGTTGAGTTTGCCGGCGCCGCAGCCGAGCATGTGAGCTTTAGCTATGCGGACGGCGTGGACGTGAGTGGTGCCGACGCCACAGAGCAGGCCGCGAATGACCCCGCTTCGAGTCTCATCCTCGACGACGTGACCTGCACCTTTGCGCCCGGCACCATGACCTGCATCATGGGGCGCTCGGGCTCGGGCAAGTCGACGCTGCTTAAGCTGCTCATGCGCTTTTGGGACCCCGCAGCCGGCACCATCACGGTGAGCGGCGTCGATGCCCGCCACATCAACACGGCGAGCCTGCGCAGCCACGAGGCCTATATGACCCAGGACACACATCTGTTCTGCGGCACCGTACGCGAGAATCTGCTGGTTGCGCACGCCAGCGCCACCGATGCCGAGCTGCTCGACGCTTGCCGCTCCGCCTCACTCACCACGCTCATCGACCGTCTGCCGCAGGGACTCGACACGCCCGTTGCCGAGCTGGGCGACTCGCTTTCGGGCGGCGAGCGCCAGCGCATCGGCCTTGCGCGCATCTTCCTCAACGACGCACCCTTCATCTTGCTCGACGAACCCACCAGCGCGCTCGATGCTCTCAACGAGGCGTCCGTGATGCAGGCAATCGACGAGCTCAAGCGCCGCGGCAAGACCATTGTGCTCGTGAGCCACCGTGCCAGCACCTACGCGTTTGCCGATTTCTCGCTTTCGGTCGAGCACGGGAGGCTGAGCTAATGGCGCGCCCAGTCGACACACCGGAGCTAGCACGCAAACGTGAGCGTGAGGCCCAAATGGTGTCGCAGATGATTGCGCTGTGGTGTCGTGGGCATCATGGCGGCGGGCATGTGGTCGAACAGGCTGGCGACGATGAGTCCGTGCGCGTGAAACTCGGCCTTCGAACCATTACGCTCTGCCCCGAATGCGCCGAGCTGCAGAAATACGCCATCGCGCGCATTGAGCACTGCCCGCACATGGGCACCAAGACATTTTGCTCGGCATGTCCTTCGCATTGTTACCGGCCTGCCATGCGCGAGAAGATCCGCGAGGTTATGCGTTGGTCGGGACCGCGTATGATCCGCTATCGCCCCATCACCGCCGTGAGACACGCGATGGTAACAGTGCAGGCCAAACGCGCGGCGGCACGAAGCAAGTAGTCGCCGGCGCCGGCACGCGCCGCCCCGCCTTTCCACTCGATTTCGGCACCCGGCGTGCGCGGCGTGTTGAGAGCTGCACCATTACAATGGAGCGGATTCACCAAATGCAAAGGAGTCGCCATGCCCGCCTGCCCGCTGGTCGATTGCCATACTCATACCTCGTTCTCGGACGGGCACGCCTCGTTCGAGGACAACGTCCGTGCCGCTGCTGCCGCCGGCTGCCGCGTCATGGTCTCGACCGACCACCTTACCCTGCCCGCCAGTATGGATGCTAACTGCGAGGTGCAGGTCGTCGAGGGCGACTTGCCGGCACATCGTTTGGCCTTTGAGGACGCCCGCAAACTCGCCGCGCAGATTGCGCCGGAGCTCACCTTTATCTACGGTTTTGAATGCGATTGGTACGAGGGCTGCGAGCCCTTGGTAGAGCACTGGTCCCAGGGCGCCGTCGTACGTCTGGGCAGCGTGCACTGGATTGGCAACCCGGGCGATATTGCGGCAGGCGCCGCGGGCACGGCAGGGACAGAGGACGTCGCGCGCCCCGATACACCCGATTCCCTTTGCGGTTGGATCGACGACGATACCAACCTGCATGTTTGGGAAAACTTAGGCGTGCGCGGCGTGTGGGAGTGCTACGTCGACGACTGGTGCCGTGCTTGCGAAAGCTCACTCAACTTTGACGCGATGGCCCATCCCGACCTGGTCATGCGCTTTTCGAAGGAAGGCTTTGCACCCGACTTTGACCCCGCGCCGTTTTGGAAGCAGATGGCCGAATGCGCCCACGATACGGGTCGCCGCGTTGAGGTCTCGACCGCCGCACCGCGCAAGGGGCTCGACGATTACTACCCCGCGACCGGGCTGTTGCGCCGCTTCGCCCATGCCGAGGTGCCCATCACCTTTGGCTCGGACGCGCACCGCGCCTGCGACATCTGCTGGAACATCCGCGAGGCCCAGGCCCACGCCTACGACTGCGGCTACCGGGCCTTCGATATCCCCCACCCCACCGGCGAATGGGAATCCACGCCCCTCGCCTAACTAGTCGTTTAAGAACGTCCCCAATGACTAGTGGCGGCGGGCGTTGAGTTCGCCGGCCAGTTCGTCGAGGGTGATGCCGTAGCGCTCGAGCGTCACGAGCAGGTGGTAGATCAGGTCGCCGGCCTCGTAGCGGATGTGATCGTGGTCGTTATCCTTGCAGGCCATGATCACCTCGCTCGCCTCCTCGGCAAGCTTCTTGAGAAGCTCGTCCTCGACGTCGGTCAGCAGACGCGCGGTATAGCTCTCCTGCGGCGATGCGTCGCGACGACCGTGAATCACCTCGGCCAGTCCCGTCAGCGTCTCACCGATGTTTCCCGGCTGCACGTTAGCTGTTCTGACTCCCATGGTTATTTCCTCTCGTTACTGCAGCGTAAAGTAGGTACCGGTCTCATCGAACCGAGGCTTTGCGCCCTTTTTCTCAAAGAACTCGACGATGACGGCATGGGCCTCATTGAGCCTTTCCTTCTCGGCCTCGAGCCAAAGCGACTGCGCCCCGCAGGCATCAGTCAGGTGCACGCGGCATGGCACGCCCGCGCGGAGGAGCTCGGTGTTGCATTCGGCGACCTCGAACGGCGTCACGACTTTCATCGCACTCCCCCTTCCACGCGCTTAAAGAAGCAGGTACGGTTGCCGGTATGGCAGGCCGGGCCCGGTGAGTCCACCTTGACCAGCAGCGTATCGCTATCGCAGTCGGCCCAGAGCTCCTTGACCTCCTGCATGTTGCCACTCGTCGCGCCCTTGTTCCAGAGCTCCTGACGGCTGCGACTCCAAAACCACGTGGTCCCGGTCTTGAGCGTCAGCCCCACCGATTCCTCGTTCATCCAAGCAACCATAAGCACCTCGCCGGTGTCATATTGCTGAACCACACAAGGAATCAGCCCGCGAGCGTCGTATTTAAGATCAGCAGCTTCTACTACCTCAGTCATCATTTCTCCCAAGTAATAACAGTAAGCCCCGCAGGTCGGCGAGGGTTGTCCAGGTGCCGCAGGTTGCCGCGAAAGAGGAGCGACGCGTACTTTGGTACGCGAGCGACGGTTTGAGCGGCAAGATGCGGCACCTGGGCAAGCCGCAGCGCTAGAAGTCCAACCTGACAGGGATGCCCTGGCTGGCCATATATTCCTTCACCTGGCGAATGCTGAAGGTTCCAAAGTGAAAGACGCTGGCCGCCAGTACGGCGTCGGCTTCGCCCTCGATCACGCCCTCGGCAAAATGCTCGAGCGTACCCACGCCGCCGCTCGCGATGACGGGAATCGGCACCGCGCGCGCCACGGCACGGGTGAGTGCCAGGTCAAAGCCGGCCTTGGTGCCGTCGCGATCCATGCTGGTGAGCAAGATCTCACCGGCGCCGCGGCGAGCCGCCTCCTCGGCCCACGCCACCGCGTCGATACCCGTGGCGTTGCGACCGCCCGCCGTGAAGACCTCCCACCTGTCGGCACCCGGCTGCCCAGGCAGGCCAACGCGCTTGGCATCAATCGCCACAACCACGGCCTGGCTGCCAAACGCCGCGGCGGCCTGGCTGATCAACGACGGATCGCGCACGGCGGCAGAGTTGAGCGACACCTTGTCAGCACCGGCTGCAACCATGGCGCGCATGCCCGCCAGGTCGCGAAAGCCACCGCCAACGGTATAGGGAATGGCGAGCTCCTCGGCCGCGTGCGCTGCCATCTCGATAGTCGTCGCGCGGTTGTCACTCGTGGCGGTAATGTCCAGGAAGACGACCTCGTCCGCACCCTCGCGATCGTAGGCGCGGGCCAGCTCCACCGGATCGCCGGCATCGCGCAGGCTCACAAAGTTGACGCCCTTGACCACGCGGCCGTCCTTAACGTCCAGGCAGGGAATGACGCGTTTGGTAAGCATGGGCTACTCCTCCCCTCGCGCGGCGGCCAACGCCTGTACCAGCGTAAAGTTGCCCTCGTAGAGCGCACGACCGGTAATGGCACCCTCGATGGCATCCTCGCCCACCGCGGCGAGCGCACGGATATCGTCGAGCGTCGAGATGCCGCCCGACGCCACAACGGGAAAGCCCGCGACCTCGGCCACATGGCGATATGCTGCCGCGTCGATGCCCGTCTGCATACCGTCGCGCGCGATATCGGTATACACCAGATGTTTAAAGCCCAGCTCCGTGAGCTGCGCCACGGCATCGTCGAGCGCCACACCCGCACCGTCGCGCCAACCGTTCACCTTGACCTGGCCGTTACGGGCGGCAATATCTGCCACCAGCAGCTCGCCAAAGCCTTGGGCCGCCACCTCGGCAAAACCCGGCTCAGTCACCAGCACGGTGCCCAGCGCAATGCGACGCGCGCCGTAGCCGGCCAGCTCGTCGATGCGCGCGAGCGAGCGAACGCCGCCGCCCACGTCCACGGACAGGCCGTCGACGCCGCAGATAGCCTTAATCGCCGCCGAGTTGGCAGCGCACGCGTCCTCGTCCTCGCCAAAGGCAGCGGACAGGTCGACGACGTGCACCCAGCTCGCACCCTGCTCGGCAAAGGAGCGAGCAACGGCCACGGGGTCGTCGGAATATACCTTGCAGCGGCTCCGGTCGCCGCGCTCCAGGCGCACGACCTTGCCGCCGATCAAATCGATTGCAGGAAACAGGATCATCGGCCGGCCTCCTCGACGATGTTGACGAAGTTCTTAAGGATGCGCTGGCCCAGCGCAGAGGATTTCTCGGGATGGAACTGACAGCCCCACACGTTGCCGTGACGCACAATGCACGGGAAACTCCGCGTGTAGTGCGTGCACGCCAAAACATCAGCGGCATCGGCGTCGTCGACCACCGCGTAGCTGTGGGTGAAGTACATGTTGGCGCCCTCGGCAAAACCGGCGAGCAACGGATCGGCCGCCCCGGCGGGCGTCATGTGCACCTGGTCCCAGCCCACGTGCGGCACCTTCAGGCGACTCGACTCCAAGCGCGTGCACGAACCGCGCATGATGCCCAGGCCATCGACCCAAGGAGCACCGGCCTGCCCGGAGGCGTCGCCGTCCACGGCAACACCCTCGCCCGCAGGAACGCCCTCGTTGCCGCGCTCAAAAAACAGCTGAAGGCCCAGGCAGATGCCGAGCAGCGGAGTTCCGGCGGCAACGGCATCGAGCACGGCCGCCTCCTCGCCGCTCTGGCGCATAAAGGCGATCGCGTCATAGAACGCGCCCACGCCCGGAATGACCAGGCCGTCGGCGCGGCGGATTTGCTCCAGGTCGTCCGATGTACAGGCGGCGGCACCGGCGCGCGCAAGCCCGCGCACGACGCTCGACAAGTTGCCCTTGTGGTAGTCGACCACCACGATCTTCGGTTCGCCCACGCGACCCTCCCTCTTCTCTTTGTCCAAAACCACCACAAAGGGGACAGGCACCTTCGTGGTGGTTTTACCCTTGTGACGGTTACAGTGAGCCCTTGGTGCTGGGGATGCCCTGCACGCGGGGATCGAGCTCGCAGGCGTGGCGCATCGTGCGGCCCACGGCCTTAAAGGCGGCCTCGATAATGTGATGCGAGTTACCGCCCGCCAGTTCGCGAACGTGCAGCGTGAGCTTGGCATCGCGCGCGAAGGCGTAGAAGAACTCGACGGCCAGCTCGGTATCAAAGCTGCCCACGCGCTCGGTGGGCACGGGCAGCTCGCAGTAGGCCTGCCCGCGGCCCGAAATATCAACAGCAGCCATCACAAGCGTCTCGTCCATGGCGATCGCCGCGTCGGCAAAGCGCGTAATGCCCGCCTTGTCGCCCAGCGCCTGACAAAACGCCTCGCCCAGCACAATACCCGTGTCCTCGACGGTGTGGTGCGCATCGACCTCCACGTCGCCCACCGCGTGCACCGTCAGATCGAACAGACCATGGCGGCCAAAAGCGTTGAGCATGTGGTCGAAAAACGGCACGCCGGTCGAGATATCGCACACGCCGCTTCCGTCCAGGTCGAGCTTTACGACAATGTCGGTCTCGCCCGTCTTGCGGGTTACCTCGGCATAGCGGTCCATCTACATCTCCTCCTTCACCAGCGCGGCAAACGCGGCCAGCACCTCGTCGTTTTCCTGCGGGGTGCCCACGGTAATGCGCAGGCAGTCCGCGAGCCCCGGCGCGTAGCTAAAGTCGCGCACCAGAATCGAATACTCGTCGCGCAGACGCTCGCGCACGCGCGTGGCATGCGGCGTGCGCACGAGCACAAAATTCGCCGCGCTCGGCCATGCCTCCACGGGCATGCCCTCGGCAGCCATTGCGCGCAGGGCGCACAACTCGCGCTCGCGCTCGGATGTAACTTGCGCCACCACGGGTGCATACGCATCGCGGGCACGCACGCAGGCAAGCGCTGCGGCCTGGCTCAGCACATTGACCGAATAGATCTGGCGAATCGCCGCGAACACATCGATGACCTCGGGCGCCGCGATCACATAGCCCAGACGCGTGCCGGCGGCGCCGAACGCCTTGGACAGCGTGTGCAGAATCACCAGGTTGGGATGCTCGGCGATAAGGCCTTGCGCCGTGGTTGCCGCGCCAAACGAATCGTCGGCAAACTCAACATAGGCCTCGTCGACCATCACCATGCCGGGGCATGCATCGCACAGGGCCGCGACAAAGTCGAGCGGCACCACATCGCCCGTGGGATTATTGGGCGAGGTCACGATTGCCAGGTTGCACTCGGGCGCCGCTGCGAGCACAGCCGCTTGGTCGAGCTCAAAGGTCGCCGGGTCGCGCCACACATCGCGCACTTCAGTCTGGCACAGAGACGCAAAGAACGCATACTCGCTAAAGCACGGCGGGCAGTTGAGCAGGGTCCTCCCCGCGCCGCCAAACGCCAGCAGGCAGTTATAGAGCAGCTCGTCGCCGCCGTTGCCCACGCAGACATTCTCGCGCGCCACACCATGCCAAGCGGCAAGCTCGTCGCGCAGATCGTTGGACATGGGATCGGGATAGCGGTTGAGCGGTGTAGCGGCCAGGGCGGCGTCGACCGCCTCGCGCACGCCAGCCGACACGGGATAGGTGTTCTCGTTGGCCGAAAGGTTGATGCGCGTGGGCGTAAAGTTGGGATCGTAGGGCTCAATGCCGGCCAAGTAGGGCTGGACGAGCTCCTTCATGCGGGGCGTCAGCTCGGCCATATTAGGCCTCCCCGCCGGTCGCACCGGCGCCATCCGCGCCCGCAGCCGCCAGGTCCACGCCCTCGGCAACCGTCGCCACGGCGTCGCCCGGCCAGGCAACCTTGGTCAGGTCGGCCGCGGCCAGCGACTCGGCACTCACGGCATCCTCGCCCTGCTCCAGCACACGGCGACGCAGAGCGGCGGAAAGCGCGTGTGCCCACAGGCCCTCGGCCTCGGCCAGGCGCTGCGTAGCGGGAGCGTCGGAGAGCAGGCCCTCGGGCGTATAGCAGATAACGCTCGAGCGCTTAACGAACTCTTCGACCGAAAGCGGGTTAGAGAACATGGCCGTGCCGCCGGTCGGCAGCGTGTGATTGGGGCCGGCAACGTAATCGCCAAGCGGTTCGGAGCTCCAAGCGCCCACAAAAATAGCGCCGGCGTTGCGAATGCCGCCGAGCAGGCCCATTGCATCTTTGCAGTGCAGCTCCAGGTGCTCGGGCGCCACGGTGTTCACCGCCTCGACGGCGGCAGCCATGTCGGCGGCCACCACGATGGCACCCTCGTTATCGAGCGAGGCGCGCGTGATCTCGGCACGCGGCGACTGCGCCACCAGGATGTCGATACCCGCCTCGACCTCGCGCGCAAACTGCTCGTCGCAGGTCACCAGATAGCAGGCTGCCAGCGGATCGTGCTCGGCCTGGGCCATCAGGTCGGCCGCGACCACCATGGGCTTTGCCGTGGCATCAGCCAGCACACAGACCTCGGAGGGGCCAGCGACCATATCGATTCCCACATCACCCGAGACGATCTGCTTGGCCGCGGCGACAAAGGCATTGCCCGGACCGGTGATCTTGTCGACGCGCGGAATGGTCTCGGTGCCGTACGCCAGCGCGGCCACGGCCTGAGCGCCGCCCACCATATAGATTTCGTCCACGCCGCCGAGCTTTGCCGCGGCGAGCGTGTAGGGGCTGATCAGGTCATCCTTTTGCGGCGGCGTCACCATAACCACGCGTTTGACGCCGGCCACCTTGGCGGGAATGGCGTTCATGAGCACGGTGGAAGGGTACTGCGCACGACCGCCCGGCACATAGATGCCGGCAGCGGCAAGCGGGGTCACCTTAACGCCGAGCATCGTGCCGTCCGGGCGCGTGGTAAACCAACTCTGCTCGACCTCGCGCTGGTGGAACTCACGAATCTGGCGTGCAGCCTTTTCGAGCGCGGCGACAAAAGCCGGGTCGAGGCCTTCGAGCGCGGCATCGATCTGCTCCTGCGGCAGGCGGAAGCTCTGCAGCTCAACACCGTCAAAACGCTGACAGTAATCGCGCACCGCGGCATCGCCGTTGGCACGCACGTTGGCCACGATATCGCGGGCGGCGTCGACGATGTTTTGCGGCAGCACGCCCTTGCGGGTGAGCTGGTTGGTAACGAGACGCTCGCCGGGGGCAAGCTTGATGGTCTTCATATCGGTATCCCCTATCGGTCGAGGTTGTGTTCGAAAAACGAGAGGCCGGACGGCGGCGCCAATCGGCCCGCAGCCCGTACGTTGGGGCGCCCGTGCGTGCTCGCGCTATTGTGCCGAGCCCGCGACGGGCTCAAAATGCTTGTCCTTCACGGCTGCCGCCAAGCGATCGGCCAGATTACGCACGCGCGGATCTAAGCGCGCGGCACCCGGGTTGACAAAGAAGCGGGCCGTGCAGTCCATGATGCGACCGGTGATGACCAAGTCGTTGTCGCGCAACGTGGCACCCGTGGCAGTAATATCCACGATGCGATCGGTCATGCCGACGATGGGGCCCAGCTCGATGTTGCCGTGCAGCGAGACGATATCGGCGTTCACGCCGCGCTCGGCATACCAGGCACTCGCGATGCGCGGGTACTTGGTTGCCACGCGAAGCGAACCGCGGCGGGCGTAGTTGCGCTCGGCCTGACCGGCGCGCCACGCGGGCTCCGCCTCGATAAAGGTGCACAGGCCGTAGCCCAGATCGACCAGCTGCAGCAGGTTGAGGTCTGCCTCGATAAGCGAGTCCCAACCGCAGATGCCGCAATCGGCGCCGCCGCAGCCCACAAAGGCAGGCGCATCGCTGGGACGCACGATGACAAACTCGATATCGCCGACCGCGCCCTCGCCGGCACGCGTATCGCTGCCGCGCACAATCAGGTGACGGCCGGGGTCACGCAACTCAGAGACGTCCAGGCCCGCGGCCTCGAGCACGTCGAGCGTGTCGGCCTTAAGCGAGCCCTTGGGCACGGCGATGCGCAGCGGGCCCTCGGCACCACGGCCCGCGGCGTGGTCGCCATCGGAAGCGGCATCCTCGACCGAGGTGCGCGCGGCCTCCAGGCGCTCGAGCGAAAAGGCGAAGCCCGCCGCCGGCACCTCGATGCCGTCGCCAAATGCACCGGTAAAGATGGAGTCGTAGCGTCCGCCCGAACCGACCGGATCGGGCAGGCCGCCGGCATAGGCCTTAAAGACCAGGCCCGTATAGTAATCAAACGAGTTCATTATGGAGAAGTCGAAGGACAGCACCTGGGCGTCCTCGGGAGCCAGACCATCAACCAGGGCACGCATCTCGCGCGTCAGCGGCGCGACGATGCCCGCCGCCGCCAGCAGCGCGTCGACGCGGTCGAATACCTCGGCGCCGCCGTGCAAGCGCGGCAGCTCGCTAATGGCGGCCTTGACGGCCTCGGGCTCGGCGCTTGCCGCCACACGGGCATCGAGGCCCACAAAGTCGTTGGCGTGCACGCAACGCAATGCCTCGGCAGCCAGTTCGCGATCCTCACAGGCCGCGAGCAGTTCCTTAAACGGACGCACGCTGCCCGCGATAATGCGCGCATCGGGCAGCGCCAGCTTGCGCATAGCCTCCGCCACCAGCGAGACGATCTCGACATCGCCCGCGACATCGCCCGCACCGATAAGTTCAAGGCCCAGCTGAGTAAACTGACGCGAGCCACCGGCATTGCGTTGGCACTCGCGAACCACCGGTGCCTCGTAGCGAAGGCGCAGCGGCAGATCGGCCGCGCGCATGCGGGTCGAAACCAAGCGCACGATCGGCAGCGTGTTGTCGGGACGGACCACCAGCAGGCGACCGTCGTCATCAAAGAGCTTAAACGGGGTGTCCGCAATGCGGCCGCCCTCCTCGAGCGAGCCCTTGTCCTCGAGCAGCGGCGTCTCGACCGGAAGGTAATGATGCTCCCTGAAGCAGCCCTTCACCGTCAGCGCAATCTCCTCGCGCGCCTGAGCCTCCTCGGGCAATATGTCCCGGAATCCCCACGGTGTGGCCGTCATCTGGTGAGCCTCCTCATGCTGTGTTTCATATAGAGCAGAAGACCGGCATAGCTCCGCCGGTCTTCTGGGTACTTTAGCATACTAGAGTGTTTGCGGGGAGAATCGTCCTCCTCGGCTCATAGCGTATTCATTTGGAAACATAGGGGAAAGCGCGTCCCGCCCGCCAGCCAAAAACTGGGATGCGGTTTCCGGTTGAGGTCCTCAGCGGAAAGTGTGTCCCATTCTGAGCGCCTGTTCTGGGACGTGCTTTCCGCCAGAAGCCTCAAGCGGAAAGCACGTCCCGTTTCTCAAAAAGCGTCAAACGCCAACTCGGCGCCCTGTCCCACTTAGGCGCCAATCGCGCGTCGGTACTCCGCCATAACCTGAGCGTCGGCTGCCGCGGGATTGGCGAAATAGCGCCAATCATAGGTCTCGGCCGAAACAACTCCGCGATAGCCGCGCGCCACCAGCCTATCCAGGTCGGCGCGCATATCGCGGTCGCCGTCACCCCAAGCAAGATGCGTCGTGCCATCTGCCGCAACATCGACAAAATGCACGTGGGCGACATCATCGCCAAGCAGATCAAAATAATCGTCGATGGTATCCCCCGCCACCGCCATAGCGCCCAAATCCAGACACGCCTTAAGTGCCGGATGATCAACTGCCTCGATCATGCGCTTCGTATCGGCCGCCGAGTTCACGATCATCGACTCAACCGGCTGTAGGGCCTCGAGCACCAGTCGCACGCCGCGCTCTCCCGCATGCTCGGCAATCGCACGCAGCATCGAGGCGCTGCGACCCCACGCGTCCTCGATCGGCTCGTTCAAAAATGCCCAGCCGCTCGAGACCATGACCTGCTCGGCTCCAAGTTCCGCCGCGATATCTACAACGTTCTTAAAGTACGCGAGCGTGCGGGCACGCGCCTCATTCCCGCGCGCCGCGATATTCCACGGCTTGGGGTTGTTCTGTTCGGGACAAAGCCCCACAATCCGAACCCCATACCGCTGCGACAGCTCCCGTACCCGCTCGAGCGAATCGTATCCATGGCAATCGACATACAGATGCATCGCCCCGGTCCAAAGCTCGCAACACGTATAGCCCGAGGCCGCTGCCGAAGAAAAGAATTCCTCAAGGTCAAAATAACGATGGCTGATATTCATGACGGCAAGCTGCGGATACTCCATCTTGTCCACCTTTCGGCAAAAGGGCGCCGCAGCACAGTGTGCGCGACGCCCCCTCTTACATTGTTTTCATTATGACGGATACCCTACTGGACACCAAGCACTCCAAAGAACGCGCCAGCGATACTCACGAGCAGGATCACAAGCATGATGAGCAGCGGATTCATCTTCTTCTTGAGCATGAGATAGACAATTCCAAACAGCCCCATCGTGACAAAGCCCGGGAAGATTCCGTTGAGCAGCTCGGCGAGCGTCTGAGCACCATCGCCCGCACCGACCATGAGCGGAATGTCCACGGTGACCATCTCCATGGTCATAGCACCGATCACCATGGCGCCCATGATAGAGGCCATCTTGACGATCGTGTCCATAATGCCCGATTCCTGGACCTTGCTGATCATGTCCGAGCCAAAGCGATATCCCACAAACGTCAGCAGGTAACGGATGATGTAGTGAGGAACGTTGAACACGAGCAGGAACAAAATCGGGCCAAGAATAGAGCCCTGCAGCGCCAGCGACGTGCCGACACCCGTTGCCAAAATTCGCAGCGTGCCCCAGTAGAAAGCATCGCCCACGCCGGACAGCGGCCCCATCAAAGCAAGCTTGACATTAGAGATCGCGCTCGTGTCAAAGCTATCGTCAGTAGCGTTGACCTCCTCCATTGCAGCGGCGATGGACATGGGAAGCGTCGAGATGTACGGCGTGACGTTATAGAGCTCCATATGGCGCTTAAGGGCGGCCTTAAAGTCCGCATCCTGCGGATACAGCTTGCGAAGGATCGGCATAAGGGCCCACATAAAGCCGATATGGCCCATACGCTCGTAGTTCCAGGAATGCTCATAGGGAATCGAGCGCCAGAACAGCTTCTTAAGGTCTGCGCGGGAAATCAGCCCGTCGTAAGAAGACTCAAACTTAAAACTCATCGAACCCACTCCCAATCGCAGGATCCTCGGTTGCCGCTGCGGGCTGCTCCGCTTTTTTCTTATCACCCAAAACCGTCATCGCGACGACGATGATCGCGGCAAAGATCGCCACGCCCGTCGTGCTAATGCCAAAGTAGGCGACGAGGAAGAAGCCAGCGAAGAAGAACGGAGCCACTGTTTTGTTCATAATCATCTGCGCCAGCATCGCAAAGCCGAGTGCGGGCAAGAAGGCGGCGGCGACATCCATGCCGGTCTGAACGAAATCGGGGATGATGTTGAGCAGGCTGGCAACAGCATCGGCACCAAAGAAGAATGCCAGGGGAATAATCAGCAGGCCGCACCAGCTCTGCGCGTAACCGGCGATGAGCATGTTGCGCGTGATGGCCTTGGTGTCTCCGTCCTCGACGTTTTTGTCGATACGGTGCACCAGCAGCAGCATGACCGGTTGGCCCAGGGCCGTGTCGAGCGCCAGGACGATCGTGGCGATAGGAATACCCAGGGTCAGGGCCGCCGAAGCGTCCGCGCCGGCCTGCATGGCAAGAGATACGCCCAGGATAGTGCCGGAAATCGTATCGGGCGGGTTATAGGCGCCGACCGAGATGGCGCCGACCATGGCAAGCTCCATCGTGGCGCCCATGATCGTGCCGGTCACCATGTCGCCCATGACAAGGCCAACCAGAGGTCCGAGCACGATCGGGCGCTGGAGGTAGCTCGTGCCCGTCAGCCACTCGGAATAACCCAAAAGGGCAATAAGGAAAATCAGGATTGTCTTGATAACCATGACGGCCCCTAACCGATGACCTTCGCGGCGTCAGTCTTCGCATCTGCCGGAATCATCTGAATGAACAGTTCATAGCCCTCGCCGAGCAGCTCCTTCACGTAGGCCTCGTTCTCGGGCGTGAGGAACACGCTCGTCGAGACCTGACGGGCATTCTCGCTAAAGGCAACGTTGCCGAGGTTGATCTTCTTGACTCCCATCGCCTTGGCGACGGCACCGGCCTGCTGAATCGTCTCGCAAACCACGAAGAGTTTGTACTTATCGGTTACACCGCTCTGGAGCGCCTTGACAGCATCCTCGGTGTTTTTGACGACGACCTTGCATCCTTCGGGCTTTGCAAGGGACAGGGCCTGCAGACGAAGCTTGTCATTGAGGACCGTGTCGCTCACTAACAGGATGCAGTCGGCACCCAGAGCCGAGGTCCAGCTAACGGCAACCTGGCCGTGAAGCAGTCGATAATCTACACGAATCATCTGAATCATGATGTGCTCCTAACGATTAAAACTCATCGAGTTCGGCCTGCCCCAGCAGGTCGTTGACGTACTTGACCTTAGTGTCGTCCGCCTCGACGATCTGGCGAATGGCCTCGTCGATCGGAGTGGAATCGGGTACGAACAGCAGCTGAATAAGGAGTGGCAAGTTCATATTGGTCACGAGGTGCGTGTTGGGACGCGTCTGGACGATCTTGGTGAACTCGTTGTTGACGCTGCCGCCAAAGAGG
>UQJV01000015.1 GCA_900541475.1 uncultured Collinsella sp. | reverse complement strand
ACCGCAGGAAGCTTGGATACGCCTAGGCGCGGTCCAAGAAATCGTCCGCACCCCCATTTGATACGAGACGTCTTCCATTCTATGGAGTATTCGGTTACTCAGGAGGTTCTCGCCGTCGAACTCCTCGGTTTTGCCTCCGTCCGAGCTTACGGCATACAGGTGCAGTTTTGCGGTGGTTGCAGGGTCGACGACCGTGAGGTTGTCGATTTGGTTGGCCGTGCCCTTTGCCCCAAGCAAGGTGAGCAGGGTGGGGGCTACGACCTCGCCCGATGGCAGAAAAACAACTTCGACGGTTTTAGGGAATGCGATAATGGCTGCTTTGCGGACGGGCCTATCGGCGGCGACGACTTCAATGCTCGCGGCGTCGACGGTTTCCGTGCGGTCGAGCGCGACCATCATGCAACAATTGTCCTCGTCGATGTCCGCCGGCATGGGATACCCTAAGTTTTCGCCAGCTTGCGTGCCACCCACCGCGGCGGCTGTTTCGCTTGGCTCGCTGAAAGTGGCTGAAGGACCGCTCGATGGCGGTGTTATGTTGCCTTGTGCGTCATTGTCCCCAGGCGTTATTTCACCGCTGCTCTCGCTGGAGCCGCTTGCGTTGTCACCTGTCGAGGGAGCGAGTCCGACCGCTCCTACTCCGCTCCATTCCATCTCGAGAAGCGCCGGATCGGCGAGGACGTGATGCACATCTTGTGTTTGGGCGCTGATATCGATGGAACTGGGATCTGTCCCTCGCGTCAGGCTGAGCGATCCGGTTCGATGTTTGTCCCGAATCCCCTGGCTTTCCGCGCTGCTCGCGTAGAGCATCAGAGGGGTCTCGCCTTTCGCTGCGGCGTCGGTGCCCGCTTTGGTCATTTTCAGCGATGCGGTGAATGAGATAGCGGGCTGCGTGCCATCTGCGCTCGAGGGGACGCAGCCCAGGCATACACCTCCTCCGTCTTCGAAAAACGTGCTGTCGAAGGCGACTGTTGCCCCGTCCGCCGAGTCATCGGACAGGGCGATGTCGAGGCGCAGCTCCATGTCGCAGGAATCGCCATCGGCATCAGTTGCAGCTGCGCGCCATGTGCAGATAGCGTATCCCGTTAGGGGACCGTCCGTTGTGCGCGAGTGCTCGGTATCCACGACTATCGAGCTGTTTGTGCGGCGACGGAGGCGCCCCGAGGTCGAAATGCTTGCCTGCGCAAGCGAGAAGCGTTGGCGTGCGATGGTGCTCATCTGGTTTGTGGCGAGACACTTGACGGCAGGTAAGGGGACGTCCACGGCGGGTGTCGCTAGAGCGGCGACGGGCATGCCGGTGGCAAGCGCACTGCAGAGTGCGGCAACGGGCAAAAGGTTTTTTGATGCCATGGGTTCTCCTTACCTGTTCTGGACGGTCTCGATTTGTGCGGCTACTGGCTGCGTTTGATGCGCAGGCCTAGGCCGATGGCGCTTGCGCCTGCCGCGGCGATTCCTGCTGCCAGGAACTGTCGCGTGTCGTCCGTTTGCGCTAGGGGCTCGTGTTGGCCACTGCGTTCGAGCTCCGATAGATCGACGGTCACCTGTGTGGCAGCTTGCGCCTGTTCTTGTTGGGCAAAGGCAGCGATCGGGGCAAACGTTACAACGCCGATGATGACGGCAAGGACAACCGCCTTAGGCCGTGTGCGCACCGGGCTCGACCGTCCACGTAATGCTTGCGACCTGGTCGCCCGTGCTGTCCCCGGTCAAATGGAAGATGTCTCGCGTGACGCGGGCGACATTGCCGCTTGTCTTGAGCTTAATCTTGTCCGTACCATCGGCGATGCCCTGATAACCCATGTCGAAGAATGCATTCTTGGAAAGGTCGATGCCCGTTCCCTGTGCCGCGGCGTAGGCGTCTTGAGACGCGTTTTCCGGACCGACCTTAAAGTCGATACAGTTCTGCGCGGTGCCCTTCTTTGCATCGGCGGCAATGTTCCAGGTGTCCTCGGCAGTTACCTTCATGTTCGTGACGTGGATGCCATAGGCCGTAAGATTGTCGATGGTGGTTGCGTTCTCGGAAGGGCCCTGAAGCGTGCCGTCAGCGCTAGCGACAAATGGGATGACGGTCGGAGCCTTAAACGTGATGTTGTCGATTTCGGTCCTGATGGTCACGTCGGTGGTTCCAACGCGTCCCTCCGCCAGGGCGGTGGTCGGCGCGGCGCCCATTGCGAGTGCGAGCGCCAGCCCTGCGCCCACGACGAGCGCCCTGGTCCCACTCAAGTTCCTGGTGATGTCCATAATCGTTCCTTTCTATTCGTCACGGACCGTTTCCGTGATGGTTAGACGAAAGCGGCGCGGGTGCGAATTTTCGCAACAGGCGGCAGGTTTAGTCTTCTGCCTGCGCAACCCGCACCTTGACGCGCGTGGGATTGCCATGGGCGTCGTAGGTCTTGGCGTCGAGTGCCTGGATCTCGATGTACGCCTCGCCTTTTTTGATGTCGCCTGCGGGGCAGGTCTCAACGGTCTTGCCGGTCTCGACCACGCCCGATTCATAGATGGTCTCGTCGTTTTGGATCACGCGGAAACGCTGGGGAAACTTGTTGTCCTGGACGTTTTGCACGTTGACGCGCAGCTTGCCGCCTTTCTGTAGCTGGGCGACCGGTGCGACCGAGATCGTCATCATGTTGTCGCGGACGATGGCATCGAGTTCGTCCTGGATTTCCTGGCGCGACTTACCCTCTGCCGTTGTGACCGAGGTGCCCGTCTCGGCGACGGGCTTTGACTGCCAAGCGTAAAGGCCGACGGCGATAAGGGCGCAGGCGATGGCCAGGCAGATCACGCCGAGCCTTTTTCGATGTTTTGACCCCAGGGGGCTCGACCGCTTCCGTGCGTTCATGCGGCATCCTTAGTGGTATAGACGCGCGCGAACGTGGACGGATCGGCTCCAAAGAGCATGTGGAGCATGAGACGTCGTGAGTAGACAAGCTCCTCGAAGTCGGGAGGGAGCTTGATGTCATGGATGTGGGCGATGTGGTGGGCGAGTGCCAAGAATGACTCGGGATCGCAAATTACGTCGGTGGTGACATGGTAGACCGCCGTATCGGGGAATGCCTCCTCGTCGAAGGGCAGAAGATACGGGTCGTCGTCAACTTCGATAGCGACGCCGTACTGGGGCCAGTAATATGCCATGGGAACCTCCCTGCTTTTGGGCCAAACCTTCTATTGGTTTTGGCTGTCGATGCCGACCGTATCAGCCGTAACTTGACCGATTTCTGACCAAATGCTTGACGGGTTTACATCGCCGCAGGTGAGAGACGCTAAAAAATATCTCAAGTTTTTTCGAGCGCCAATTGTGCGCGTGGCTGCGATGGGAGGGAGCGCGTTAAATAGAGCGTCTGCCGAGAAAACGTCGCCGTTCGCCGAATTGCGCAAACGTAAAATTCGCCAATTATGGAGACGGTCTCAGTCACGTCGACGAAACGATGCGGTAACATCTCCCTGCAAACACTGTAGTTAACTAAAGGGGGAGTTCGCGTGTCTGCAGCCATCAAACCCTTCAGCGACGAGTTCGAAGAATATGGTCGCGATGAATCTCGCACATCGGGCGAGGCGTCGAGTATCTCGTTTCCGACAACGGAGGACGAAGTCCGCGCCATTCTGCGAAAGCTCCATGCCGAGCATGTTCCGATAACGGTCCAGGGCGCTCGAACCGGTCTGGCTGCCGGCGCCGTGCCCCACGGCGGCCATATCCTCAACACTTCTCGTATGGATCGCTACCTGGGTTTTCGCCGCGACGAGCAAGGCCGTTTTCTGCTGCGCGTGGAGCCTGGCGTCGTGCTTTCGGAGTTACGCAAGCAGCTGGGTAAGAAGGCATTGCCGACCGTTGGCTGGGATCAGGCGTCGCTTGAGGCCTATGAGGAGTTCCAGGCAGCTCCCGAGCAGTTCTTTCCCACCGATCCCACCGAGGCATCTGCCTGCTTGGGCGGTATGGCGGCGTGCAATGCCTCCGGTGCCCGCAGCTACGCCTATGGTCCCATGCGCCCGCACGTTACGGGGCTTCACGTGGCACTGGCGGACGGCGATTTGCTCGAGCTTCATCGAGGTCGGGCGCACGCTGACGCACGCCACTTGTCGCTCGTGACGGCAGGGGGTCGCGCGCTCGAGCTTGGTCTTCCCGGCTATACCATGCCCAAGACCAAAAACGCGTCGGGTTATTTCGTTTCGGACGATATGGACGCCATCGATCTTTTTATCGGTGCGTGCGGCACACTCGGCATCATTACCGAGCTCGAGATCGCCTTGCAGGCGGCACCTTCGGTCGTATGGGGCGTGAGCTGCTTTTTCGACAGCGAGGACAAGGCGGTGTCCTTTACCGATTCCGTGCGTCCCGTGCTGTCCCATGCGGCTGCCATCGAATATTTCGACGCGGGCGCCCTGGATATCCTGCGTCGTCAGCGTGAGCAGTCGACCGCGTTCGCCTCGCTGCCGGCGCTCGACAAAGACGCCAAGGTTTGTGTCTACGTGGAGCTTGACTGCGACGACGAGGCCCAGGCGACTGAGGAGCTGTATCACTTGGGGTGGGTACTAGAGCTTGCGGGCGGCAGCGACGATGCGACATGGGTCGCGCGCACCGAGGTCGATCGCGAGTGTCAGCGATTCTTCCGCCATGCGGTGCCCGAGAGCGTCAACATGCTCATCGACGAGCGTCGCCGCACGGATCCCACCATCACCAAACTGGGCTCGGACATGTCGGTGCCCAACGCATGCTTGGCCGACGTCATCGCCCTTTATCGCCGCACGTTGGCCGAAAGTGGGCTTGAATCTGCCGCCTGGGGGCACATCGGTAACAACCATCTGCATGTGAACATTCTGCCGCGCGATGCGCAGGATTACCGTCGCGGCGGAGAGCTCTTTGCCCAGTGGGCTTCCAAGGTCACGGCCATGGGCGGCGCCGTCTCCGCCGAACACGGCGTTGGCAAGATCAAGGCGGGCTTCTTGGAGACGATGTACGGTCACGAGGCCATGGTCGAGTCGGCGCGGCTCAAGCTCCAGCTCGATCCTGCCGGGCAGCTGGGTCGCGATAACCTGTTTTCGGAGAAGCTCTTGGATGAGCTCGTCCAGAAAGGGGGCGCGTGAAGATGAGCGATTTTCATATGGTGGTGTGCGTCAAGGCGGTGCCGGGAAGCACCGAGGTCAAGATGGACCCCAAAACCAATACCATCGTGCGTGATGGCAAGCAGGCGGTCATTAATCCCTTCGATGCAAGTGCCCTCGAATGCGCTCTGGCGCTCAAGGACGACTTTATCGGCTTTGGCATGGATGCACGTGTGACGGTGGTGTCGATGGGCATCCCTGCAACCGAATCGCTGCTGCGCGACTGCATTGCCCGCGGCGCCGACGATGCATTGCTGCTCACCGACCGTGCTTTTGCGGGCGCGGACACGTTGGCGACCACCTATGCTCTCAAATGCGGCATCGAGGCGCTCGACGAGGACTTCGACCTGCTCATCTGCGGCAAGATGGCGGTGGATGGCGATACTGCTCAGATTGGCCCCGAGCTGGCCGGCGCCTTCGAGATTCCCTGCGTGACCGATGTGAGCTGCGTGCAGAGCGCGGGCTTTACGACGTGCGGTGCACTTTCGCTTGTTCACGGCTGCGATGCCGGCGAGGAGACGGTCTATCTTGAGATGCCGTGCGCGATGACGACTGCCAAGGAGATTGGCCAGTTGCGTATGCCGAGTATTGCCGGTATTCGCGCGGCAGAGGAGGCGGACGCGCGCGTGGTCAGTGCCGCCGACGTGAACGCCGACCCCGCGCGTTGCGGCCTCGCCGGGTCGCCGACACAGGTCGTGCGCTCGTTTGTGCCCGACCGTGACCAAACGTGCGAGACCGTTGAGGGGACGGCGTCCGAGCAGGCGGCAAAGCTTGCCAAGATTATCGAGGGGATGGCATAGATGAGCGGACTGATTATCGATAGCGAAGCCTGTATCGGCTGCGGTCGCTGCGTTCGCGCCTGTGCCTCGGGTGGCGTTGTGGTGGAGGGCGAGCGCCCCAACCGCTGCGCCCATGTGACCGACGGCTGCATCTTGTGCGGTGGGTGCGTCGACGCTTGCCCCGTTAATGCCATTTCGATCGAGCGCGACGAGGCCGCTGGCGCGGTGGACCTTGATGCATATCGAGACATTTGGGTCTTCGTGCAGACTGACGAGCACGACGCCGTGGCTCCCGTGGCCTACGAGCTCATGGGCAAGGGACGCGAGCTTGCCGATGCTCGTGGTTGCCGTCTGGTGGCATTGGCCGGCATGAGCCCCGAGAGCTCGCTCAAGGACCTGGAGCATCTGGTTTGCGCCGGTGCAGACGAGGTCCTGGTCTGTCGCGACGAGCGTCTGCGCCAGAACGATGCGGAGGTCTACGCCCGGCTGATCTGCGATTTGGTAGCCGAGCGCAGGCCCGAGGCCATTCTGTACGGTGCGACCGCCTTTGGCCGCGAACTGGCACCCGGCGTTGCCGTGCGCTTGCAGACGGGCCTTACGGCTGACTGCACCGTACTTTCGATGGATACGGAGACGGGGCTGCTGCAACAGACGCGTCCGGCGTTTGGCGGCAACCTGATGGCCACCATCGTCTGCCCCAATCATCGTCCCCAGATGGCAACGGTGCGTCCCGGCATCTTTGGGGCGCCCGAGTTTGACTACAGCCGCTCTGGCACAATTACCCAGGTATCGCTTGCGGATGATGTTAAGGCCCGCGTCGAGATCTCGATTCCCGCCGAGGAGTGGGGACAGCAGGCATCAATTGCCGATGCCGAGCGCCTGGTCGTGGTGGGCCGCGGAATTGGCTCCAAGAAGAACCTGCCCCTGATGCGAAAACTCGCCGATGCCCTGGGTGCCGAGCTTGGTTGCACGCGTCCCGTCGTGGAGGCGGGTTGGCTGGAGTACCGCCACCAGATTGGCCAGACCGGCGTGTCGGTTTCGCCCAAGCTCCTCGTGAGCATCGGCGTTTCGGGTGCTATCCAGCACCTAGCCGGCATCGGCGGCGCGGAGTGCATCATCGCTGTCAACGAGGACCCGGATGCCCCCATCTTCGGCGCTGCGCAGTACAAAGTTGTCGGTGACGCCGTCGAAGTCGTCGAGGAGCTTCTGGCCCAGCTCGAGCGCTAGGCGCCGGCCAGCCAGGCTCGCATCTCTTTCTTTAGGCGTTCCCAGGTCGCCCGCGTGGCGGGATCGGTAAAGGGTCGCACGATGCCAAAGGGCGCGTCGAGCAGGCGGTAGATATCTCCCTGCTCGCGCGCCAGCGCGCGGCTTGCCGGATAGACGAGCTCAAACATAAAACAAATGAGCCCTACCAGGTAGTCGGCCGGCTCATCGCGTTCGTCGCGTGCGACGCAGCGGTGCTCGTCAAAGGCGGCGAGCGCCGATGTCGAGAACCGGCTGGCGAGAAATGTGTCCTCATCAACCTTGAGGATGGTCTCGACGGTGCTGTCGGCGATGGTTCGCATGATGTCGATCTTGTCACCATCGCGCACGATATCGCAGAAGTTCCGCGTGCGGGTGTCGAGTTCCGTGGGCAGGCGAAAATCGCTGTGGTGGGCGATGCTTGCTCGAATGAGTTCGTCTTCTACCGGATCGTCGATAAAGTCGCGGATACTTGTTGTCGCGGGCGCGTCTGCAGGGTTTTTGCCAAAGAGAACCTCGAAGCCCAACTCCGCATGGCTCATGCTCTCGGCATCCTTAAACGTGTCCCAGCGTCGCAACTGTTCAAAGCGACCCATATCGTGTAGCAGGCCGCAAAGCCACGCTAGGTCAATGTCCTGCGGTGACCAGCCCTGTTCGCGTGCCACGGCATCGCATGCCTCGGCAACGTGGTACGTATGCTCGATTTTGAGCGCGATGCGCGGATTGGCGGCATCGTAGGCATCGGTGTAGGTCTTGAAGGCCGCGGCAGCCCGCGTTCGATCGATAGCTGTCATAATGACTTCCTAAAAAGTTGTGTCTTTCTGTGTCTTTCGATCCGGTGGCAATTGTAGGTGAACTCGGTTGCCACCGGGCGATGATTCTGCCGCGTCGTTGAATGCGGCTCGGAAAGCATGTCGGGACGAGGAACGCTATGGTGCTCAAAATCGTTAAAACCATCTGGCCGGTGATGCTTACCTATGTTGCGATAGCCGCGCCGTGCGGAATGATTATGGCGCAGACGGGAATGGAACCCTGGATGGTTTTTGCCCTGAGCAGCACGTTCGTGACGGGCAGCGGGCAGTTTATGATCTGCAATCTGTGGCTGGCAGGTGTGCCTGCAGCATCGATCGTCGCGAGCGTCGCCGCAATCTCCTCGCGCTTTGCGCTTTACTCGGCATCGATCGCACCGCATCTGAGGGGTGCCTCGAAGCGTCAGACGCTGGCTGTTGCCACGACACTTACCGAGGAGGCATATGGCATCTCACTTGCCAAGTTGGTTAAAGGGGAGGATTGGGGCCCGCGCGAGTCCTTTGCGCTCAACGCGATCCTCATCGCAACATGGGGCGTTTCGTGCACGACGGGCGCCGTTGTCGGCGCCGTTGTCGACGTTCCCACCGCTATTGCGGGCTTTGTCTGCACATCGCTCTTTATCTGCCTGCTCTTTTCGCAGCGACTGTCGCGCGGCAATATCGTAGCCGCCGTTGTGGCTGCGGTGTCCGTCGCCATATGTAAGTTCTTGGGGTGGACGAATATCGCCGTGCCGGTAAGCGTGCTCGTCGGCGTTGTCGCGGCGCTTGCGTGCGATGCCCTCGCCGAAGGAAGGGGTGCTCGCGATGCCCGTTAATGAGTTTTTGGTCCTGTGGCTGTCGTCGTGGGCGGCCATCGCTTTTTTCCGCATTGCCCCGGCGTTTGCCTTGCGCGGGAGAACGCTGTCGCCCCGCGTTACCGAGGCCTTGGGTTATATTCCGCCCGCCGCCTTTGCGGCACTGGTCGCTAACGATTTGATAAGCCCTGGCGCTTTCGACACCGGCTTGTGGCAGGGCTTAATTCCCTGGATTGCGGCTGCCGGTGTCGTGGTGGTGGCAATCAAGACAAAGTCGATGTTGTGGTGCTGCGTCTCGGGTATCGTGCTCTATATCGTTTTGAGCCTCGTATAAGAGCAGGACGCGTTATCGTCCCGGCCTAACGAATCCAATTTCCCACCGAGGCGGTCTGCTTCTTCTGGTACCATGGTCAAACTTTACTATAGCAAAGCATGACGTGGGCTTTTGTTCCGCGTCAGCGGAAATGGGGGCTTCATGGCACAGGAGGCGACCGCCAACGAGCAAAAGAAATTCAAAGTGCCGCGCATCCCGGGTGACATCATGATCTACCCGATGATCGTCGGTCTTTTGCTCAATACCTTCTGCCCGCAGGTTTTCGAGATCGGCGGCTTCGTTACGGCTGCCTGCCGCGGCGGCTCCAACACCATCGTTGCCGCGATCTTGCTGTTTGTGGGTGCCGGCATCAGCTTTAAGTCCACGCCGGGTGCCATCAAGACCGGCATCGTCGTGCTGATTCCTAAGCTTGTGGTGGCAGCCGCGCTGGGTCTGGGCGTTGCGTATTTCTTTAACGACAACCTTTTGGGCCTGAGCTCGGTTTCCATCATCGGCGGCATTACGTTTTGCAACATGGCGCTCTACACGGGCATCATGGGCGAGTTCGGCGATGAGTCCGAGCAGGGCGCTGTCGGTATCCTGTTCTTTACGGCCGGCCCCGCCGTCACCATGATCATCTTGGGCGTTTCGGGTCTTGCTAATATCCCGCTGGGCACCATCGTCGGCTCCATCCTGCCGCTTGTTATCGGCATGGTTCTGGGCAACCTCTTCCCGTTCATCAAGAACCTGCTGGTCCCCGGCGCCAATCCCGCGATCGCCGTCATCGGATTTCAGCTCGGTGCGTCCATGAGCCTTTCGAGCTTTATCGCCGGCGGTATTTCCGGCATCTTGCTGGGGCTTGTCACGCTGTTTGTCGTCGGTCCCATCACCTTTGTGTTCGAGCGCCTGTGCGGCGGTAACGGCAAGGCTGCCGTGGCTTGCTCCACCATTGCCGGCACGGCTATGACCACGCCGGTTGCTCTTGCCGAGGTCGCGCCGCGCTATGCCGAGCTTGCACCCACTGCGTACGCTCAGATCGCCACCGCCGTTATCATCACGACGATCATGGCTCCGATTCTGACCGGCTGGGTCGACAAGAAGTTCTGCCAAGGCAAGGAGGATCTGTCGCCTGCCGGTGTCGAGGCCATCGAGGAAGCCGTCGCGACCGACATCGATGGCGAGTAGCAATCGGTACCCATCAATGATGCCGGCGTGCAACTCGCGCCGTTTGAGCGCCCGAACGAAAGCTGTCTTGCAGTGACGTTCGGGCGCTCTGCTATTATTCCCCTTGCTCCTGCGGAGTAGGGGGTGTTTGTTGCCCAGATTCGAATTGGGCGATTCTGGCCACTTAGATATTGAAGGGATGGCGCTAGTGGTTAAGGCACTCAAGATAGAGATATTCGTGCTATGCATGATTGTTCTTATCGGGCTTGCCGCACGAAGCCGCCGCTCCTTGTTCTCGAGCACCCAGCAGCTCTTGTTTAGCATGCTCGGCTACACCTCCGCTGCCTACATTTTCTTCGATATGATCTGGACGCTCTCGGACGGCGTGAGCACTCCTGTAGGCATCACGGCCAACTGGATTTCCAACGCGGTCTCGTTTTCGCTGTTCGCCATCGCGTGCCTCATTTGGTTTTTGTATTCCGAGACAGTGCAGGGCTCTCGCCTTTTGTCCGCGCGCTATAGGGTGGTGCTTGTAGCGTTACCTACGGCTCTGGTGGTCGTGCTGGCGTTTGCCAGTTACTGGACGCACGCCCTGTTCTATATCGATTCGCAGGGCGTGTATCGTCGCGGAGCGCTTTATATGATTCAACCTATCGTTAGCTACTGCTACGTTATATATACGTCCTTGCATGCCTTTATTCAGGCTCGAAAAGTCGAAAGTCTGCAAAAGAAGGCCATTTATCGCACCCTCGCCTTTTTTGCGGTTCCCGCTCTGGTGGGCGGTACCTTCCAGGTTTTGTTTTCGGTACCGGGCCTTTGTGTCGGTATAACGCTGAGCATCCTGCTGCTCTACATCATCTACCAGGAGCAGCTGATCTCGACCGACCCGTTGACTGGCCTTAACAATCGCAACCGTTTTGAGACCTATATGCTGTCGCTCTTTTCAAATGTGGATCAGGCCGAAGATGTATATCTGCTTATGATGGACGCCGACGGCTTTAAGCAGATTAACGATCGCTATGGGCATGTGGAGGGCGACCATGCTCTTCAGGTCATATCTGCTGCGCTCAAAGAGGTCTGCTCGGCGTCAGGTGGCTTTATCGCGCGTTATGGCGGCGATGAGTTCGTGGTGCTCCAGAAGGCTGCGGCGGAACAGGACATCATAGACCTGTGTTCGGCGATTAACGACGAGCTCGCTCGTGCCGAGGTGCCGTATGCATTGCGGATGTCCATCGGTTACGCGCGGGTCGGCGATAGTGTTGATACCTGGCAAGACTTACTTCGCGCTTCCGATGCGGAGCTCTACCGCGTCAAGGCCGAGAAAAAGAAAGCCGGCGTCCAGATACGCTAGAAAAAAGGGGCGCACGCTTGCGTGCGTGGCGGCCCTCAGCTCACCGATGTGCTCCATTAAGCTAAAGTACATGAATCCCCTCTGCTAAATAAGGGCAGTTCGTTAGGCTTTTTTGGGTTTGTTGACGATGATGATGCCGCCGCAGACCAACAGCAGGGCAACGATGACGGTAACGGGGCTCGTGTCAGCGCCCTCGCCGAGCAGCAGCGCGCTCAGCAGCACACCAAAGACGGGGTTCATAAAACCAAAGACCGAGACGCGGCTGACGGGGTTGACGGCAAGTAGGCGCGACCACAGCGAGTAGGCGACCGCGGAGATAAGCGCCATGTAGATGATGAGCGCGACGGCGGGGGCAATCGCCGTGGGGGAGAGCGCGCCACCCATCAAAGAGCCGATGGCGGTGAGGACCAGGCCGCCGACCAAGAACTGCCACCCGGCAAGCAAAACGCCGTCGTGCTCGCGCGAGAAGATGCCGATCAGGCAGGTCGAAAGGGCACCCGCGACGGTGGAGGCCAGGATGAAGCCCTCGCCGTCGAGCGTAAAGCCAAAGGTGCCGTTCGCGCCCGAAAGGTTGACGAGTGCGACGCCGGCAAAGCCCAGTACGCAGCCGAGCACCTTGGCCGTATTGAGCTTTTCGGTGCGAAACGCCAGAGCGGCAAAGAGGATAGCCAAGAAGTTGGCGCTGGCCTCGATGATGGAGCTTGACATAGCGCTTGCACGGGAGAGACCAAGGTAGAAAAAGAAGTACTGGCCAATGGTCTGGAAGAGCGACAAGATGCAGATGGGCTTGATATCACGGGCTTGCGGAACGAGCGGTCGGCGCTGGGCCACGCTCATGCCAACAATGACCAGCATGCCGGCAAGGGTGAAGCGCAGACCCGCGAAGAGCAGCTGCGAGACGCTGTCGTGCGCGGGAATGCCAAAGAGGCCGTAGCCGATCTTGATGCAGGGGAAGGCGGAGCCCCAGAGCGCGCAGCAAACGAGACAGCCCAGGATGAGTCCGGGCAGGGTGGCGAGATACGGCTTGCGGCTTTCCATGATGTCCTTTCTACATGCGCGAAGCAAAAAAGAACCCGCCACCGGATGTGTCGGTGGCGGGTGATGTTACCCGAAGGGATTGTACCCGATGGGAAAGGTTTAGGCGAAGTAGGCTACGCCGCTCTCAAAGATCGGCATGAACTTGTCGCCGGGGACATGCTCGGGCACGTTACGGTACAGGTTGTCGCCGCGACGCTCAGCATGGCCCATCTTGCCCAGGACGCGGCCGTCGGGGCTCGTGATGCCCTCGATGGCGAGTGCGGAGCCGTTGGGGTTGACGGAGAGGTCCATGCTGGGCTTTCCGTCCTCGCCCACGTACTGCGTGGCGACCTGGCCATTGGCGATGAGCTGGGCGAGTACCTCGTCGTTGGCGACAAAGCGGCCCTCGCCGTGGCTGATGGCGACGGTGTAGGGGTCGTCGAGGCTGCACTGCGACAGCCACGGGGACAGGTTGGACGAGATGCGGGTGCGCACCAGGCGGCTCTGATGGCGACCGATGGTGTTGAACGTCAGCGTGGGCGCATCGGGCGTGGCGTCGACGATGTCGCCGTAGGGCACCAGGCCGAGCTTGACCAGGGCCTGGAAGCCGTTGCAGATGCCCAGCATCAGGCCATCGCGGGCCTTGAGCAGGTCGCGGACTGCCTCGGTGACCTCGGGAGCGCGGAAGAACGCCGTGATGAACTTGGCAGAGCCGTCGGGCTCGTCGCCGCCCGAGAAGCCGCCGGGGATCATGACGATCTGGCTTGCACGGATGCGGCGGGCAAGCTCGTGGGTGCTCTCGGCGACCGCCTCGGGCGTGAGGTTGTTGATCACGAAGGTGTCGGCCTCGGCACCGGCGGCACGGAAGGCGCGGGCGCTGTCGTACTCGCAGTTGTTGCCGGGGAACACGGGGATGATCACGCGCGGGCGGGCGATCTTGGCGCCGCCGTACACGTGGATGTCCTTGGCGCGGAAGTCGATGGTCTCGACCTCGGGGGTCTCGCCGGCGCTGCGGTAGGCGAAGACGCCCTCGATGCCGCTCTCCCAGGCCTCCTGGAGCTCGGAGAGCTCGATGATCTCGGAGCCGGTGTCGATGACATAGCCCTCGACGGTGGTGCCCAGGGGCTCGACGACAACGCCGTCGGCGACCTCGGGCAGCTCGGCATCCTCGGCGAGCTCGACGATAAAGCTGCCGTAGAGCGGGGTGAAGAGGCTCTCCACGTCTACATCCTCGGCAAGCTCGATACCGATCTGGTTGCCGACGCACATCTTAAAGAGGCTCTCGGCGCCGCAGCCGTAGCCGGGCGTGGAGACGGCCAGGGCTGCGCCGGTGGCGGTGAGCGCCTCGACGGCGTCAAACGCGGCGAGCAGCTGATGGGCGTCGGGGCGGTAGTCCTCGCCATAGGTGGCGGGGGCGATGCGGACGACGCGGTGCGTGAGGCCCTTGAACTCAGGGGAGACGGCGCGGGCGGCCTTACCCACAGCGACAGCGAAGCTGATCAGGGTCGGCGGAACGTTGAGCTCGCCGGCTTCGTCCTCAAACGAGCCACTCATGGAGTCCTTGCCGCCGATGGCGCCGGCACCCAGGTCGACCTGGGCCATAAGGGCGCCCAGGACGGCAGCCATGGGCTTGCCCCAGCGCTCGGCCTCGGTGCGCAGGCGCTCGAAGTACTCCTGGAAGGAGAGGTAGGCGCGCTTGTGCTCAAAGCCAGCGGCCACGAGCTTGGCGATGGATTCGACCACGGACAGATAGGCGCCCGCAAACTGGTCGGCCTCCATCAGATAGGGGTTGAAGCCCCATGCCATGGCACTCGCCGTGGTGGTCTCGCCGTCCACGGGGAACTTGGCGACCATGGCCGAGCTGGGGGTGAGCTGCGTCTTGCCGCCAAAAGGCATGAGCACGGTCGCGGCACCGATGGTGGAGTCGAAGCGCTCGGAAAGGCCCTTATTGGAGGCAACGTTGAGGTCGGTGACAAGCGAGGTCATGCGCTCGGCAAGCGTGGAGCCGGCCCAGCTGGGCTGCCACACGCTGCGGGCGCACACATGGGCGACCTGGTGCTTGGGTGCACCGTTGGAGTTGAGGAACTCGCGGGACAGATCGACGATGGCGACGCCGTTCCATGCCATGCGCATGCGCGGCTCGGCGGTAACCTCGGCGATGACGGTTGCCTCCAGGTTCTCCTCGGCGGCGTAGCCCATGAACTCCTCGACGTCACCGTCGGCAACGGCGCAGGCCATACGCTCCTGGGACTCGGAGATGGCGAGCTCGGTGCCGTCCAGGCCGTCGTACTTCTTGGTTACGGTATCAAGGTCGACATACAGGCCGTCGGCAAGCTCGCCCACGGCGACCGAGACGCCGCCGGCGCCAAAGTCGTTGCAGCGTTTGATTAGACGGCAGGCGTCACCGCGGCGGAAGAGGCGCTGCAGCTTGCGCTCGACCGGGGCGTTGCCCTTCTGGACCTCGGCGCCCGAGGTCTCGATGGACTCGGTGTTCTGGGTCTTGGAGGAGCCGGTGGCACCACCGATGCCGTCACGGCCGGTGCGGCCGCCCAGCAGGATGATCTTGTCGGTGGGGGCGGGGCACTCGCGACGAACGTGGTTTGCCGGGGTAGCGCCCACGACGGCGCCAACCTCCATGCGCTTGGCCACGTAACCGGGGTGATAGAGTTCGTTGACCTGGCCGGTGGCAAGGCCGATCTGGTTGCCGTAGCTGGAGTAGCCGGCGGCAGCGGTGGTTACGAGCTTGCGCTGCGGCAACTTGCCCTCGAGCGTCTCGGAAACCGGGACGGTGGGGTCGCCGGCGCCGGTGACACGCATGGCCTGGTACACGTAGCTGCGGCCCGAGAGCGGGTCGCGGATGGCGCCGCCCACGCAGGTGGCGGCACCGCCGAAGGGCTCGATCTCGGTCGGGTGGTTGTGGGTCTCGTTCTTAAAGAGGAACAGCCAGTCCTGGTCCTCGCCATCGACATCGACCTTCACCTTGACGGTGCAGGCGTTGATCTCCTCGGACTCGTCGACATCGGTCATGACGCCGGTCTTTTTGAGGTACTTGGCGCCGATGGTACCCATGTCCATGAGGCAGACGGGCTTGGCGTCGCGACCGAGCTCGTGGCGCATCTCCATGTAGCGGTCGAAGGCCTGCTGCACCACGGCGTCATCGATCGTCACGTCGTCCAGGACGGTGCCGAAGGTGGTGTGGCGGCAGTGGTCGGACCAGTAGGTGTCGATCACGCGGATCTCGGTGATGGTGGGGTCGCGGTCCTCATCGCGGAAGTACTGCTGGCAGAAGGCGATGTCCGCCTCGTCCATGGCAAGACCGCGCTCGGAAATAAAGGCGGCAAGGCCGGCCTCATCGAGCTCGCGGAAGCCGTCGAGCACTTCGACGGGCTGGGGCTCGGGGGTCTCCATGTACAGCGTCTCGGGCAGGTCGAGCGAGGCGATGCGTGCCTCGACGGGGTTCACCACGTAGTGCTTGATGGCCTCGATGGCGGCTTCGTCCAGAGCGCCCGAGATCATATAGACCTTGGCGGAGCGCACGGCGGGGCGCTCGCCCTGGCTGATGAGCTGCACACACTCGCTGGCGGAGTCGGCGCGCTGGTCAAACTGGCCAGGCAGGAATTCGACGGCAAAGACGGCGCCGTCGCTTGCGGGGAGCTCGTTGTAGGTCACATCGACCTGGGGCTCGCTAAAGACGGTCGGCACACAGGAGCGGAAAAGCTCCTCGTCGATGCCCTCGACGTCGTAGCGGTTGATGATCCTCAGGGCCTCGATGCCCTTGATGCCGAGAATTTCGGTCAGCTCGCCCTTGAGCTGCTGAGCCTCGACGTCGAACCCGGGTTTCTTCTCCACGTAGATACGAGAGACCATTGGTTCCTGCCTTCCTGATCGGTTGGGCGTACGGTACGGTATGCGGCAGCGGTCGGTTTACGGGGCAAGCCTCGCGGTCGCCTTGAGCCACATGTTTGTAAACCTCACTATGATACGACAGCTCGCGGCGCGTTGAGGACGGCGAGGGTGCTACAGTGAAGCGCAAACAAGAGAAAGGCATCACATGGCATTCGTTTCGCTCGCCATCATCGCACTCGTGGCCTTCGCAAGCCCCTTCATCGCCTCGGCGATTCCCGGAAAACCCGTTCCCGAGACCGTCTTTTTGCTCGTGCTCGGCGCGGTGCTGGGACCCCATATGCTCGGCGTCATCCATGTAGATGCCGAGGTCTCGCTTGTGTCCGAGCTCGGCCTGGCCTTTTTGTTCCTGCTTGCCGGCTTTGAGATCGACCCCAAGAGCATTACGGGCGTCGAGGGGCGCTACGGCTTGGCGACGTGGGTCGTCACGTTTGGTATCGCCTGGCTTGCCGTGCGCTTTACCCCGTGGTTCTCGGTCAGTCATTTCGACGGCATCGCCGTGACGCTTGCCCTCACTTCTACGGCGCTCGGCACGCTCGTGCCCATCATGCGTGAGCGCTCGCTCATCGGCACGCGTGTGGGCGACTCGATTCTCGCGTATGGCACTTGGGGCGAGCTCGGTCCCGTGCTCGCCATGTCGGTGCTGCTGTCTGCTCGCACTGGCATCCAAACGCTCGTAATCCTTGGCTTGTTTGCGGTGGTTTGCGTGTTGCTGGCCGTGGTCCCAAGCCGCTCCAAGCGCGTCGGCAGCCGCTTCTTTGCGTTTGTCGAGGAGCGTGCCGATACCACGTCGCAGACCTTCGTGCGCCTGACGGTGCTCATCCTGGTCACGCTCGTGGCGTTCTCGGCCGTCTTTGATCTCGACATCGTGTTGGGTTCTTTTGCCGCCGGCTTTGTCCTGCGCTATATCATCCCCGAGGGCAACCATACGCTCGAGACCAAGCTCGACGGCCTGGCCTACGGCTTTTTGATTCCGGTGTTCTTTACCGTATCGGGCGCAAAGATCGACCTGACGGCCGTGGCGTCACGCCCCGGGCTGCTCGCGGGCTTTATCGTGGCGTTGCTTATCATTCGCGCCGTGCCCATTCTCATCTCTATGAGCATTTGTCCTGCGACGCGCGATGTGTCGGCGTATGGTCGCATTACCGTGGCCCTGTACTGCACCACGGCCCTGCCGATCATCGTTGCCGTGACGAGCGTTGCCGTCAACGCGGGCGCGCTGTCGCAAGATATTGCGTCGGTCATGGTTGCCGCCGGTGCCATCACGGTGTTCTTGATGCCATTGCTCGCGCAGCTCTTCTACCGCGTGGTCGATGCCGCGCCGGTCGCCGCCGTGGCAGAGGTTGCCGAGCATCCATCCGATGCGCTCGATATCCTGCGCGCTCATCACGATTTGGCGAGTCTGCTCGCACGAGAGCACGAGCTGCTGACCTCGCATGGACATGGTCGCGTATTCGAGGGCCTGCCTACGCTCGATACGATTGCCGAGCGTCTTTCCGCCGAGGCGGCGAGCGGCCACATCGATGCCCGCATTGTGGACGCGGCGCGCCTGCTTGCCGATAAGACCTATGGTGATGAGGTTGACCCGTCCGAGCTGACTCCGCGTGAGCGCCGCCGCCTGGAGCGCGCTAAGCTCGCCGTGCGCGAATACCGCCGCCGCATGCTGGAGCTCTATGCAAGAGAAGAAGCCGAGGACGACGACGGCAAGTAGCAAGGAATGTCGGGATACGGGTTCCGTCCAAATAATAGAAGGCGCGCTGTCTGCGGTTGATGCAGACAGCGCGCCTTTTGCGTTGGGCCTCGTTGAGGTTCGAAGTCGTGGCTTGCGACCTTTAGGAGCGGGCGGCTCCGTCGACGGGGAGCACGGCGCCCGTGACATAGGATGACATGTCGCTCGCTAGGAAAACGAAGGCGTTGGCGACGTCCTCGGGCTCGCCCATGCGGCCGAGTGGGATGGTGGCGATGATGGGCTTGATGACCTCTTCGGGCAGGTTGGCGACCATGTCGGTCTTGGTTACGCCTGGGGCGACGGCGTTGACGCGAATGCCCATGGGGGCGAGCTCGCGAGAGAGCGACTGGACCATGCCGTTGACGGCAAACTTGGACGTGGGGTAGCCGACGCCAGAGGGCTGACCGTACTTGGCGACCATCGAGCTCGTGGTGGTGATGGTGCCGCCGTGGCCGGCCTCGGTCATAATCTTGGCGGCCGCCTGGTGGCCGTTAAAGACGGCGACGACGTTGAGGTCCATGACCTTTGCGAACTCCTCGGCCGTGTAGTCCAAGAGAGGCGAGCGCTGGGAGATACCGGCATTGTTGACGACTGTGTCCAAGCCGCCCATGTCGGCGGCAGCCTGGGTAAAGGCCTCGGTCATGGCTTCGAGCGAGGTGAGGTCGCAGGAGCGGCCCCAGACCTTGGCGTCGGGATAGGCGGCTGCCAGCTTCTCAACGGCCGCATCGGCGGTCTCCTGACGCGAGCCAAAGACGGTGACGGCGGCGCCCTCCTCGATAAAACGGCAGGCGATGGCATAGCCGATACCGCGTGTGCCTCCGGTGATGATTGCTTTCTTGCCCTCGAGCAACATGGTACTTCCTCTCATCGCGGGCGGACATTCGCAGCACAGCGTAGCGGTAGCCGGAATCGGCCGCGTTTGCATATCGGTGAACGGTAGCTCGCGTTACCGATGAGCGGCTCGCGCAGATGTGCTCTGCCGTTGTGCTAGGGCAGGAGACAAAAGGGCTCCCGTCCCATATCGGACGGGAGCCCCTAAAGCGCGTATCGCTAGGCGAGCGTTGGGTTAGTTGGCCATGACGCCTTCGGTCCAAGCCTCAACGTCCTCGATGCGCAGGACGTTGGCGACCTCGGCCACGCAGTCCACGCTGGCAAGCTCGGCGGCGGCAGCCTGGACGTCCTTCTCGAGCGCGCGGTGCGTCAGGAAGATGACCGAGCAGGCATCGCTGACGCCCGACTTGCCGTCCTCGACCTGGTTGATGAGCGAGATCGAGATGTTGTGCTTGGCAAAGATGTCGACCGTCTCGGACAGGGCGCCCACGCGGTCGGCGACCTTCAGGCGTACATAGTACTTGGTCGTGAGCTCGTCCATGGGCTTAAAGGCGAGGTTGTGGCCATAGGGCTCAATCTCGGGCAGCGGAGCCACGCCGCGGCTGATCTGCTCGGAGAGCGACAGGATGTCGCCCACGACGGCGCTTGCGGTGGGGAAGGAGCCTGCACCGGCACCGTAGAACATGGTCTCGCCCACGGCGTCGCCTACCACGTAGACAGCGTTCATGGCGCCGTTGACCTTGGCAAGCATGTGGTCGGCGGGGATCAGCGTGGGGTGCACACGAACGTCGACGCCGGCGTCGGTGTTGCGGGCGATGCCCAGCAGCTTGATGGTGTAGCCGAGCTCGCGGGCCTGGGTGATGTCCTCGGCACCGATGGTGCGGATGCCCTGCTGATATACGTCGTCGGTGGTCACGCGGGTGCCAAAGCCGATGGAGGCGAGGATCGCCGTCTTGCTGGCGGCATCGAAGCCGTCGACGTCGGCGGACGGGTCGGCCTCGGCATAGCCCTTAGCCTGTGCGTCGGCGAGCACGTCGGCGTAATCGGCGCCCTCGGCGTCCATGCGCGACAGGATATAGTTGGTGGTGCCGTTGAGAATGCCGGCGATGGTCAGGATCTTGTTGCCCACCAGGTCGTGCTCGAGCGTGCTCACAATGGGGATGCCGCCGCCGCAGCTGGCCTCGCACTTAATCTGCACGCCGCACGCGCGCGCCTTCTCGGCGAGCGTCTCGACGTGACGGCCCAGCAGGGCCTTGTTGGCAGAGACGACGTGCTTGCCGTGCTCAAAGGCAGTGGTGAAGATCTCGGTTGCGGGATGCTCACCACCGATCAGCTCGACGACGATGTCGACGGCGGGGTCGGTGACGACATCGTGCCAGTCGCCCGTAAAGGCCTCACGCTCAATGCCGGCTGCCTCAGCCTGCTCCCAGGCAAGCGCGCAGGCACGGGTCAGCTTAAGGTCGATGCCGTAGGCTGCCAGGTACTCATCGTGGTGGCTCTTGATCAGACGGGCCACGCCGCCGCCGACGGTTCCCAGACCGATCAGACCGACGTTCACGGTGCGCAGGGGTTCGCTCATAGATAGCTCCTTCGTGCATCTTATAGATGGATTAACCGCTTAAAGGTTGAGTGCATTCTAGCGTGAACCGAGGGCGCGTGCTCGCCAGGCAACAGGAGTCGCACAAAACGGCGCCCCCGAAACGCTGCGGAAACATTGGAAACATGCTCGCTACAAACGGAACTCCGTAACAAACTGTCAACGTTTGCGCCATAAGGTTTGCTTCACCGACCCCACCATGGGCGCCAGCGCCGCGAAGTTCTTGGCTGAGAAGTATGCAGACGCCAAGATCGCCCTGTTCTACAACTCCGGCGATACATGCAGCTCGGGCGTTGCCGACGCCTTTGCCGAGCAGGCCAAGGCGTCCAAGCTCGACATCGTCGATACCGAGACCTTTAAGGACGATTCTGCCACGAGCTTTACCAACCAGCTGACCAAGGCCATGCGCAAGATCAAGGTCGAGGGCCTGACGGGCGAGCTGACGTGGAACGACGAGGGCCAGGTCGAGAAGCCCGCTACGGCCTATGTGATTCAGGACGGCAAGTACATCGCCGCCTAAGTGCATATAACGAGACTGGTGGGGCCGTTTTATTCAGGGCAAGGATGCCTGTAACAGAACGGAAACATTACTTTCGCACAATAAAGTGTCTAAACTGCATAAACTGATAGAAATACGCATAAATATGGATAAATGGACAAAGCAAAAGAAAAGTTGAAATAATCGACACTTTTCTCAACTAAAGCATCTACTATTTTGCGAACGCCGAGCACGGCGAAGGATGGCCTGTCGGGTAACCGAAACCCGACGAGATTTGAGAGGAGAGCCGCATGTCGAGCCTCACCGGTAAGTCATTGAACCCTGTTATGAATCGCAGGAGCGTTATCGCGAGCGCAGCAGGTCTGGGGGCGATGTCCATTCTAGCTGGCTGCTCCTCCAACGGCGGCGACAGCGGTTCCGCTTCGAGCGACGCTTCGTTTAAGATCGGCACCATCGGCCCGCTGACCGGCGCCAATGCGTCCTACGGCAAGTCCGTTACCCAGGGTGTCGAGCTTGGCTGCAAGGATTTCTCGACCAAGGAGCTGCCGCTTGCCAGCAAAGCCGAGGACGACCAGGCCGATGGCGAGAAGGCGGTTAACGCCTTCAACACCCTGCTCGACTGGGGCATGCAGGCCCTCGTCGGTCCGACCACCACGGGTGCGTCGGTTGCCGTTGCCGCCGAGTGCGGTAACGACCCCAAGACGTTCATGATCACCCCGTCCGCGTCCTCCGAGGACGTCACCGACGGCAAGGATTGCGTCTTCCAGGTTTGCTTCACCGACCCCAACCAGGGTGTCAACGCTGCCAAGTTCCTGGCGCAGAAGTATGCGGACGAGAAGTTCGTGCTGTTCTATAACTCCGGCGACGCCTATTCTTCGGGCATCGCAGATTCCTTTAAGGCCCAGGCCGCTGAGTCAAAGCTCGAGATTGTTGACGAGGAGACCTTTAAGGACGACTCCGCCACGAGCTTTACCAACCAGCTGACCAAGGCCAAGCAGGCCGGCGCCACCATGATCTTTGCGCCGATCTACTACACGCCGGCGTCCGTCCTGCTCAAGAACGCCAAGGACATGGGCTATGACGTCAAGATGATGGGCTGCGACGGCATGGACGGCATCCTGGGCGTTGAGGGCTTCGATACCTCTCTTGCCGAGGGTCTGCTGCTCATGACCCCGTTCTCCGCCGACGACGAGAAGAACGCCGACTTCGTCAACGCCTACAAGGATAAGTACGGCGATACCCCCGACCAGTTTGCCGCCGACGCCTACGACGGCGTGCACGCGGTGGCCGAGGCCGTCAAGGAGGCCGGTCTTGGTGTCGACGCCGATCCGACCGAGGTCGCCGATAAGCTGTCCAAGGCTATGCTCAAGATTACTGTTGACGGTCTGACCGGTAAACTCACCTGGAACGATAAGGGCCAGGTCCAGAAGGAGCCCACGGCGTACGTCATCACCGACGGTAAGTACGTACAGGCCTAATTGGCCGCCTTACATAGAGCGGTTTTGATCCCAAGCAGGGGAGGTTTTGGCCTTCCCTGCTTGCTTGGTATCTAGGGACGATGTAACGTCCCTGTTTCATACATTAACTGGAAACCTATTCGAAAGGGGGATGTGGAACATGACGGTCTTTATCCAATACCTGGTCAACGGCCTGTCCATGGGCAGCGTCTACGCCATCATCGCGTTGGGCTACACCATGGTCTACGGTATCGCCAAGATGCTCAACTTCGCTCACGGCGATGTCATCATGGTCGGTGCCTATGTCTCGTTCTGCGCCACGTCGTATCTCGGCCTCCCGGGCTGGGCATCTGTAGTTCTCTCTTGTGTGGTCTGTACCGTTCTCGGTGTTCTCATCGAGGGTCTGGCCTATAAGCCGCTGCGTCAGGCAGGCCCGCTGGCCGTTCTGATCACGGCTATCGGCGTGTCTTACTTCCTGCAGAACGCCGCGCAGCTTCTGTGGGGCGCCACGCCCAAGAACTTCACTTCGCTCGTCACCTTCCAGGTGCCGGAGTTCTTGGCTAAGTTCAACGTAAGCGCCGTCTCGCTCGTGACCATCGTCGCCTGCCTGGTTATCATGGCCGGCCTGATGTTCTTTACAGGTAAGACCAAGATGGGCAAGGCCATGCGCGCCGTGTCCGAGGACAAGGCCGCCGCTCAGCTCATGGGCATCAACGTCAACCGCACCATCTCGATGACGTTCGCCATCGGCTCCGCCCTTGCCGCCATCGCCGGCGTGCTCTTGTGCTCCTACTCGCCGGTGCTGCAGCCCACGACGGGCGCCATGCCTGGCATCAAAGCCTTCGACGCCGCCGTCTTCGGTGGCATCGGTTCCATCCCCGGTGCCTTTGTCGGTGGCATTCTCATCGGCATCATCGAGGCGATGGCGCAGGCCTACATTTCCACGAGCCTTGCCAACTCCATCGTCTTTGGTGTTTTGATCATCGTCCTGCTCGTCAAGCCTGCCGGCCTCTTGGGCAAGTACGTCCCCGAGAAGGTGTAGGTGAGCGCTATGAAGTTTCTTAAAGATAAACAGACGCGTCACGACTTTGTTACGTACGCCATGTGCATCGTGGCCTTCGCCATCGTGTTCTTTATGCAGTCGAACCACATGATTCCGCGCATGATCGCCGGTCAGTTGGTTCCTATTACGGCCTACATCGTCATGGCCATTTCCCTCAACCTTGTCGTCGGCATCGCGGGCGACCTGTCGCTGGGCCATGCGGGCTTTATGAGTGTCGGTGCCTACACGGGCATCGTCACCGCGGTCGCCCTCGAGAGTGCCGTTCCCTCCGATCCGGTGCGCCTTATCATCAGCATCGTGGTCGGCGCTATCGCCGCTGCCGTCTTGGGCTTCTTGATCGGTATCCCGGTCCTGCGCCTGAGCGGCGACTATCTGGCCATCGTGACGCTGGCTTTTGGCGAGATCATCAAAGAGATCGTCACTTGCCTTATCGTGGGCGTCGACTCGCGCGGCCTGCATGTGATCTTTAACATCACGGGCAACTCTACGATCGACGACCTGCACCTGCTCGAGGACGGCACCGCCATCATCAAGGGTGCCCAGGGCGCCTCGGGCGTGTCGACGTACTCGACCTTCCTCGCCGGTGCCATCCTAGTCATGGTCGCACTCGTGATCGTGCTCAACCTGGTTCGCAGCCGTACCGGCCGTGCCATCATGGCCGTGCGCGATAACAAGATTGCAGCCGAGTCCGTAGGCATCTCCGTCACCGAGTACCGCATGATCGCCTTCGTGGTTTCCGCTGCCCTCGCCGGTGCTGCCGGAGCCCTGTTCGGCGGTAACTTCTCGCAGCTCTCCGCCACCAAGTTCGACTTCAACACGTCCATCCTCATCCTGGTGTTCGTGGTCCTGGGCGGCCTGGGCAACATGCGCGGCTCCGTTATCGCCGCGGCGCTGCTCACGGTGCTCCCCGAGCTGCTCCGTCAGTTCTCGGACTACCGCATGCTCATCTACGCCATCGTGCTGATCCTGGTCATGGTCTTTACTAATAACCCGCAGCTCAAGGCGTTCTTCGGTCGCGTCAAGGACCGCTTTGCTTCCAAGAAGGAGGTGGCAGCCGATGTCCAGTAAATTTGAGTTCAACAAGGGCAAGATGGTCCCGTATCCTTCTGGCGCCATCGTTCCCGATCGTGACCTGGGCGAGCGCCCGGCACTCGAGTGCATCCACCTGGGCATTGAGTTTGGCGGCCTTAAGGCAGTCGACGACTTTAGCCTGACTATCGGCAAGACCGAGATCGCCGGTCTGATCGGCCCCAACGGTGCCGGCAAGACCACGGTCTTCAACCTGCTCACCAAGGTGTACCAGCCCACGCACGGCACCATCCTGCTCGACGGCGAGGACACCTCGGGTAAGTCGGTCTATCAGGTCAACCGTATGGGTATTGCCCGTACGTTCCAGAACATTCGTCTGTTCAACACCATGACGGTGGAGGATAACGTTAAGGTCGGCCTGCATAACCAGGAGCGTTACTCCGGCTTTGAGGGCGTGCTGCGCCTGCCGACGTATTGGAAGCACGAGAAGGCCGCCCACGAGCGTGCCATGGAGCTGCTGTCTATCTTTGATATGGAGCATCTGGCAAACGAGCAGGCTGGCTCGCTGCCTTACGGCGCCCAGCGTCGTCTGGAGATCGTCCGCGCGCTTGCCACCAACCCCAAACTGCTGCTGCTCGACGAGCCTGCCGCCGGCATGAACCCGTCCGAGACCGCGGAACTCATGGAGAACATCGTTAAGATTCGCGACACCTTCGGCATTGCCATCATGCTTATCGAGCACGACATGTCGCTCGTCATGAATATTTGCGAGGGCATCTGTGTGCTCAACTTTGGTAAGGTCATCGCCAAGGGCACGGCCGAGGAAATCCAGAACAACGACGCCGTTATCGAGGCGTATCTGGGCAAGCAGGATAAGGGGGAGAACTAAATGGCAGAGCCGATGCTTTCCGTCTACAACATCAACGTCTGGTACGGCGCTATCCACGCCATCAAGGACATCTCCTTTAACGTCAACGAGGGCGAGATCGTGGCTCTGATCGGTGCCAACGGCGCCGGTAAGTCCACGACGCTTAAGACCGTCTCGGGCCTGCTGCGTTCCAAGACCGGCTCCATCAAGTTTATGGGCGAGGGCATTACCCATACGCCTGCCGACAAGCTGGTTGGTAAGGGCCTGGCTCAGGTCCCCGAGGGCCGTCGCGCCTTTTTGCAGATGACGGTCGAGGAGAACCTGGAGATGGGCGCTTATACACAGCCCAAGTCCACGGTGGCTCCGGGCCTGGAGCGCGTCTATGAGCAGTTCCCGCGCCTGAAGGAGCGCCGTCGCCAGGTCGCCGGCACCCTTTCGGGCGGCGAGCAGCAGATGCTCGTTATGGGCCGTGCCCTTATGAGTAACCCCAAGCTGCTCATGCTCGACGAGCCTTCCATGGGCCTGGCGCCGATTCTGATCGAACAGATCTTCCAGATTGTTGAGGACCTGCACAAGGCCGGCACCACGGTGTTTCTGGTCGAGCAAAATGCGCAGATGGCTCTTTCCATCGCCACACGCGGCTACGTGCTCGAGACCGGCAAGATCACCATGACCGGCACGGGCCAAGAGCTGCTGCACGACGACAACGTGCGTAAAGCCTACCTGGGCGGTTAGGCGGTTCCGCCGTTCTACCGAACGGCGGACCAGTCGACGCTGCGCGGGTGCCAGAGCGACAACTTGTCATTCAAAGAGGGCAGCATGACCAGAAGGTCTATGCCGCCCTCTTTTCATGCCAATTTGTTCGCTCTGGCGCCCGCTCGCTGTCGGTCCTCTGCCTGCGGCGTTACTTTGGTTCTGCCCCCTTTATGTTGCGGTGGAATAGGGACTAAATGGGAGCCTCAGAGGCCAAAACAGTCCCTATTCCACCGCAACTTCATGGGGGCGTGCGACAATGCCCATCGGAAAACGTTTGTCATCTGGGGGTCTATCTATGCTGTACGAGTTTTGTGCCGAGAACTTTGAGCAGGTGCCGGCGGCCATTGAGGCCGGTGCGGGGCGCATCGAGCTGTGTGACAACCTCGCCGTCGGTGGCACCACGCCTTCCGCTGGCGTTATCAGCGCTACGGTCAGCTACGCTCATGAGCATGACGCGCGAGTGATGTGCATGATTCGTCCGCGTGGTGGCGACTTTCATTACAACCAGGACGAGCTGCGCATGATGGAGATGGACCTGGGCCTTGCCGTGAGCGCCGGCGCCGACGGCTTGGTCTTTGGCTGCTGCAAGCCTTGTGCCGGCGGATGGGCGCTCGATGAGCTTACACTCGGCGCCCTCGTGATGGCTGCGGGCTGCGCGACCGAGGAATGCAAGCGCGAGCCCATCGACATCACCTTCCACATGGCCTTCGACCAGCTCTCGCCCGAGGCTCAGCTCGATGCGATTGATACACTTGCCGACTGCGGCGTTACGCGCATACTCACGCATGGCGGCGCGGCCGGCACGCCGATCGAGAGCAACCTGGAGCACCTGTCACGCCTTGCCGAGTATGCGGGCGACCGCCTGATCATCCTTCCCGGCGGCGGCATTTCCACGGCTAACCGCGATACCGTGGCGGCAGCACTGGGCGCCTCCGAGCTCCATGGCACCAAGATCGTGCCGCTGGAGGTATAACCCGTGCCACTGGTATTTGACGTTCAGCAGGCGAACGGTAAGCCCGACGACAACCGGCGCCCTGGCACCGCGTGCCCCTTTTGCGATACAGAAGGGCTCACCGACATCATTCGCCGTGATGGCGATTGCATTTGGCTCGAGAACAAGTTCAAGACCTTGCGCGCCACCCGTCAAACCGTGCTGATTGAATCGGCCGATCACAATGCCGACCTGGTGACCTATGAGCCGGATGAACTCCACCATGTGATGAGGTTTGCCCTGGATTGCTGGCAGCAGATGATCGATTCACAGCAGTATCGAAGCGTGCTCATGTACAAGAACAAGGGTCCTCTCTCGGGCGGTAGTCTCGTTCATCCGCACATGCAGATTGTGGGTTTGGAGCAGGAAGACGGCTATGCTTCGCTGACTTTCGCCAATTTCGAAGGCGTCAATGTCTGGCAACAGGGGAGAATCTCGGTCAATATCTCAACCGAACCGATCATGGGGTTCTTTGAGATTAACGTTTCAGCCCCGCAGGGAATCGCTGTCAGCGATGACACGAGAGACCAAGCCGAGGCGGATCTCTTCGCTGATGCGATCCAGGTAGCTCTTCGCTATATCCTGAACGAGCACCACGGCGGCCGCACAGAGTCGTACAACTTGTTCTTCTATCACCTGGGCGGTCGGACCATTGCCAAGGCGCTGCCGCGTTGGGTGGTTTCGCCCTACTTTGTCGGCTATCGTTTGGCCCAGGTCAATGCCGAGACAACGCTCGATATCGATGCCGAGCGCCTGCGTGCGCATCTGGAAACGCTCGCATAGCAAGACTAACAACCGTGTAATGCGGGCAGTCTAGCGTGCCATGGCGTCGCGGCCGGCCTCGACCCGCTTGCGCTGGGCGGCGCGCTCCTCGCCGGTCAGACGCTCAAAGAGATGCCCGATAAGCGAGGCGAGTATCTGCTGAAACAGCGTTCCGCACATGACGGGAAACACGACTTCGCCTGGAAAGTACTGCGTAGCGATGACGGCGCCCGAAGAGATGTTACGCATGCCGCAGGTAAAGCACATGGTAGTCGTCTCGCTATATGGCAGATGGAGCGCACGGGCGACCAGAAAACCGACGACAAAGCCGCTGATGGCGAAGGTCAAAATAAAGAGGGCGACTTCTAGGCGCACCACGTTCACGTGCAGCACGTACTCGCTCATAGCGGTGGAGTTGGACGCGATGACGCCCATCATCATGAACTTGCAGGCGGGCGAGAGCGCGGGGGAGAGCTTCTCGTGTCCCCATCCACGCGTGAGCTCGTTGATCACGATGCCGAGCACGGCGGGGATGGCGATCATAAAGGCCATGTCCTGCACCATGCTTGGCACATCGATCGAGACGGTGGCACCTAGCAAGAGCTTCAGCGTGAACGGAATCGTCACAGGCGAGATAACCGAGGACGTCAGGATAATGGTGAGCGCGAGCGGGCCGTTGCCGCCGAACATGCTAATCCACATAAAGGCAGTGACTGCCACGGGTACGCTGTACTCGAGCACGATGCCGCAGACAAGGTTGGGGTTGGAGCCAAAGAACAGCGATCCCATGGCATAAGCTGCTATGGGAATAAGCACCGCCGAGACGAGCAGCGCCAAAATCAGGTGCAGCGGACGGCGGAACACCTCGGCTACCTGGTGGAAGGTGTTACTGAGCGCGCCTTGGAACGTCATAAAGGCGAAGAGAGCGGGAACGATGGGCTTAAGTACGCCGATCTGCTGGGGAAAGAGCACACCGAGCGTTACGCAAATCGGAACGATGACCTGCATATGCCCCGCGAGGAACTTTCCCAGTCCAACCCATTGCTTCATCTGCTCTTGTGACTCCCTTTGCTCGTAAATCCGTTTTGAATGGATATGCTAGACGCTCGCATGCATCCGTGCGTTAGAAACGCTCGATTATTTCGAGGGTATTACCGGCATCGTTTACCGAAACCACGGCGTGCTGCGAGGCTCTGCGTCCGTGCCGCACGGTATAATAAACCCGTTCAACAGATCTGCCTGCCGAAGCGGGCATACACAGAGGACTCATCGCTATGAACCGTGAGAGGTATCGCGGCGACCTGCCCCTATCGGGGGTGGGCGCCTATGTCATCGCTTAAGACGACGCATCGCTGGGCGGTCGCTCAGCAAAATCCCGAGCTCGAAAAGGAGCTTTCGGCTGGTCTGGGCATACCCGGGCTGGTGGCGCGCATTATGGTTGCGCACGGCATTGCCTCGATTGAGGAAGGACAGCTATTTTTGACGCCTTCGCTCGATCGCGACTGGGCCGATCCGCTCGTCATTCCGGGCATGTCGGTTGTTGCCGATCGTGTCGAGCGCGCCATCCGCAACCGCGAACGCATCGCCGTCTTTGGTGATTTTGACGTCGATGGCATTACGTCGACTTGTCTGTTGACCGAGGCGCTGCGAACGTTTGGCGCCAATGTCACACCGTTTATTCCGCACCGCTTTGACGAGGGTTATGGCCTTTCGCGCGCGGCGCTCGACCGCGTTAACGAGCTTGCCCAACCCAATCTGATCGTGACCGTCGATAACGGTATCGCGGCTAAGGAGGAGGTCTCCTATCTGGAGAGCCTGGGAATCGATCTGGTGGTTACGGACCACCATGAGCCGTCCGACCAGGTGCCGCAGGGCGTGCCCCTGACCGACCCTAAGCTCGAGGATGAGGGTCCTTCGCGTGAACTTGCCGGCGCCGGCGTGGCGCTCAAGCTGGTGCAGGTCCTGGGTGAGCGTTTGGGCAAGCCGTCGTATTGGCGTTCGCTGATAGAGGTCGCGGCGCTGGGCACCGTGTCCGACATGATGCCGCTCACGCCCGAGAATCGCGCGCTGGTCGCCGAGGGCATCCAGCAGATGCGCGTGACGGCCCGTCCCGGCTATATCGCGCTTGCCGCACTTGCCAAGGCCGACCTTTCTACCATTACGGCCGACGGCCTGTCGTTTTCGCTCATTCCCCGCTTAAACGCCGCCGGCCGCATGGCCGATCCCAAGCTGGCGCTCGACCTGCTGCTTGCCCGCGATCCTATCGAGGCAAGCGCGCTGGCTGCCGAGCTCGAGGAGATCAACCGTCAGCGTCGCGAGATTGAGGCGGAGCTCACGCGCGATGCCATGGCAAAGGTCGAGGAGACCTATGATGGCGGGCGCGCGATTGTCGTGGGCGGCGAAGGCTGGCACGAGGGCGTTAAGGGCATCGTGGCGAGCCGCCTCACCAACCGATATCACGTGCCGGCGTTGCTCTTCTCTATCGAGGACGGTATAGCACGTGGCTCGGGTCGCTCGGTGGGCAAGGTCAACCTGTTCGAAGCCGTCGAGCGCTGTTCCGACCTGCTGATTCGCCGCGGCGGACATGCCGGTGCGGTGGGCGTGACCGTCGAGGCATCTAAGCTCGATGAGTTTCGTCGACGTCTTTCCGCTGTGTTGTCCGAGCTTCCCGCCGAGGACTTTGAGGATACCGACGAGGTTGCCGCCACGGTTGACCTTTCCGAATTGAATATTGAGACCATCGAGCAGATTTCTCGCCTTGAGCCGTTTGGCCAGGGTAATAAGGTGCCGCTACTGGCTGCCGAGGGCGTGACGATGTGTGACCGCGCCGTGGTGGGTAAGACTGGCGAGCATATGCGCTTCGTGGCGACGGATGGCGCCGCAAGTGTGCCGGCCATCATGTTTCGTGTGCCGCAGATCGACAGGCTTATCAATTGCGACAGCGCCGTCGACTTGGTGTTCGAGGCAGTCGCCGAGCATTGGCAGGGACGTGTAAAGCCCAAGCTCATGATTAAAGATGTCTTGGTGCGCGATACCACGGCGCCCAATATCGACGATCCGGCATGTGAGCTTCGCCGTGGCGTGCAGCCGGCGGACTCCGATCTTCGCCTTGAGTCGCGTAAGCGCGAGACGCTTGCCCAGCTTTCCTATACCGAGCTCACGCGCTCGCTCATTCACAGCTTTATCGGATCGAACCAGCCGCACCGCGCACAGGTCGAGGCGCTTGATGCCCTGGCCGATCACCAAAGTGTTCTGGCCGTTATGGGAACGGGGCGCGGCAAGTCTCTGATTTTCCATGTACATGCCGCACGCGAGGCGGTCCTTCGCGGGCGTGCGAGCATTTTTGTCTATCCGCTGCGTGCGCTCGTTGCCGACCAGGCCTATCACCTCTCGTCGACGATGGCCACGCTCGGCATTGGCGTAGGCGTGCTGACCGGCGAGACCGTGGACGCGGCGCGCGATGACGTGTTTGCCGGCTTGGCTTCGGGCCGCACCGGCATCGTGCTCACGACGCCTGAGTTCCTTTCTATCCATCGCGATCGCTTTGCACGTTCTGGACGTATCGGCTTTGTCGTTATCGATGAGGCGCACCATGCCGGTCTTGCCAAAGGCGGCGACCGGTGTGCATACCTCGACATGCCCGATATCCTCAAAGCCCTGGGCGACCCCGTTGTCATGGCGGCAACGGCTACCGCGACGGCTCCGGTTGTGGCAGAGCTTGCTCGCGTATTGCCGATTACCAGCACGGTGGTCGACGAGACCGTTCGCGAGAACCTACAACTCGAGGACGACCGCGACCTTGCGAGCCGCGAAAATCGCCTGGTGTCGATCGTGGCGACGGGGGAGAAGACCGTTATCTATGTGAACTCGCGCGACCAGTCCGTGGCGCTTGCCAAGACGTTGCGCAAACGCGTGCCCGACTGTGCGACCCATATCGCGTTCTATAACGCTGGGCTTGCGCGCTCCGATCGCCGCCGTATTGAGGAAGCCTTTAGAGACGGAAGTCTCAGCTGCATCGTTTCAACTTCGGCCTTCGGTGAGGGCGTCAACCTGCCCGATATCCGTCATGTCGTGCTCTACCACATGCCGTTTGGCGCGATTGAGTTTAACCAGATGAGTGGCCGTGCCGGCCGCGATGGACAGCCCGCCGTGATTCACCTGCTCTATTCGTCGCGTGACGCTCGTATTAATGAGCGCCTGCTCGACTGCTATGCGCCCGAGCGCGATGAGCTCGTCACGCTCTATCGAGCGCTGCAGACCATGTGGCGCTCTAACCGTGGCAAGACGGGGGACGATTCATTCTGCGCAAGCGATATCGACATTGCGCAGATGTGCCTTGCAATCGACGCGCGCACGCCGGTCGATGAGCGATCGGTGGCAAGCGGCCTGGGAATCTTCGAAGAACTCGGTTTTTGCCGGGTTTCGGGGTTTGACGATACGCGTCGCATCTCAATGGCGGAAAACCCCGGCCGCGTGCAATTGAGCAGGTCAATTCGCTATTTGGAGGGCTTGCGCTCGCGTATGGAGTTCTCGGCTTTCCGGAGTTGGGCGCTCGATTCGTGCGCTTCTGATATGCTAGCCAAAGTTAACCGCCCGATCGTACCGCGGGCCTAGGGATGGGGAGCTCGATGGATGCCGCAGCCCGTACCGCCCATGATTCCACCCTCCAGCCGTTTTCGGAGATGGAGCACTATAAGCATGCCGATGAGCTGCCGCCCGAGATTATGGCGGACAGCTACGACAAGCTGGAGCGTCTGTGCCTCAAATATATGAATGAGGACGACTTCTCCAAGGTGGAACAAGCCTACTGCTTTGCTGCCGAGAAGCACTGCAACCAAAAGCGGCGCTCGGGTGAGATGTACATCAACCATCCCGTCGAGGTTGCCATCATTTTGGCCGATCTCAAGATGGACTGCGATGTGGTGTGCGCCGCGCTGCTGCACGATACCGTCGAGGATACCGAGACCTCGCTCACCGATGTTTCCGGCCTATTTGGCGATACGGTGGCCGAGCTTGTCGATGGCGTGACCAAGCTCACCAACATCGAAGTCGACAGCATGGACGAGAAGCAGGCGCTTACGCTGCGCAAGATGTTCCTCGCCATGTCCAAGGACATCCGCGTCATCATCGTTAAGCTCGCCGACCGCCTGCATAACATGCGCACGCTTGCCGCCCTGCGCGAGGATCGCCGCCTGTTTAAGGCGCGCGAGACCATGGACGTGTACGCGCCTCTGGCCGACCGCCTGGGCATGAGCTCAATCAAGTGGGAGCTCGAGGACCTGTCCTTTTTCTACTTGGAGCCCGATGCCTACCAGCGCATCTCGCGCATGGTAGCCGAGTCGCGCGAGGTTCGCGAGCGTTATCTGGCCGATACTATTAAGTCGCTCACCGACGAGCTCAACCGCATTGGCCTGGAGGACTTTCAGATCAACGGCCGTTCCAAGCACTATTGGTCCATCTACCAAAAGATGAAGCGCAAGGGCAAGGAATTCTCCGAGATCTACGACCTGGTGGCACTGCGCGTCATCACGCATTCGGTGCGCGATTGCTACTCCGCGCTCGGCGCGGTGCATACGCTGTGGCACCCCATGCCCGGTCGCTTTAAAGACTATATCGCTATGCCCAAGGTCAATAACTACCAGTCGCTCCATACGACGGTTATCGGCCCCACGGCCCGCCCGCTCGAGATTCAGATTCGAACCTATGAGATGCATGAGCAGGCCGAGTACGGCATCGCCGCCCACTGGCTGTACAAGAAGTCGGGCGGATCGTCTGCCTCCAAGACCAACGATGCGCAGCGTCTGGACGATCAGATTAACTGGCTCAAGCACTCACTCGACTGGGCGGCGTCTGACGAGATCACCGATGCCAAGGAATACCTGCACTCATTGAAGGTCGACTTGTTTGACCAGGAGATTTTTGTCTTTACACCCAAGGGTGAGGTCATGGCGCTTCGTGCCGGCTCTACACCGCTCGACTTTGCCTACGCCGTTCATACCGAGGTCGGCAACCACTGCGTCGGCGCCAAGATTAACGGTGCGGTGGCGCCGCTCACGCACGAAATCAAGACGGGTGACCGTGTCGAGATTCTGACTAACAAGAGCTCCAAGCCGTCGCGCGATTGGCTCAAGATCGTCAAGACGCCTTCGGCCAAGTCAAAGATTCGCCGCTACTTCGCCGCCGCGACCAAAGACGATGACGCTGCGGCCGGCCGCGATATACTGGCCAAGGACCTGCGCAAGCGCGGGTATGGCATCTCTACGCCGCGATCCACGCGCGCGCTTAATGCCGTGGCGGAGCAGTTTAACTACAAGCAGCTCGAGGACCTGTTCGCCGCCGTTGGTGCGGGCAAAGTCGCCCCACGTGCCGTGGGCAATAAGGTCGAGCAAATCTTGGACCCCAAACCCGAGGAACAGCTCACCAAGGCCGAGGCCATCGCCGAGGTCGTCAAGCAGCCCGCCCGCGGCTCCAACCGCAAGCCGCAAAAGCGTGGCAAGAGCGCGAGCAACGGCATTATCGTCAAGGGCGAAAGCAACAGCGGCCTGCTGGTTCGTCTAGCGCATTGCTGCAATCCGGTGACGGGCGACGATATTGTTGGCTTTATCACGCGCGGCCGAGGCGTCTCGGTGCATCGTGCCAACTGCCCCAACGTCAAGGGTCTCATGGAGCATCCCGAGCGCATGATTGACGTGGAGTGGGATGGCGCCGCCGATACGCTTTTCCAGGTCGAGATTGTGGTCGAGTGCCTGGATCGTATGGGCCTGCTCAAGGACGTCACCATCGCCATTGGCGATGCGGGCGGCAATATCCTTTCCGCCGCCACCTCGACCAACCGCGAGGGCATTGCGACCCTGCGTTTTATGGTCGAGATTTCGGATGCGAGTGGCCTGGATCCGCTACTGGCATCGATTAGCAGCGTCGACTCGGTCTACGATGCACGCCGCTTGATGCCTGGCGAGGGCGGGGCTCAGCTCAAGCGTCGCGTATAGGCGCGACGAACACGCGACAGTAATGATGTTGGCTGCGTTCGAGGCATCGTTTGATGCCTCGACGTTTATAGAAGGAGGGCGCACGCATGGACGCTACGGCTTTGGATTTAACCCCTCGGGGTACGGCTTCGATTGAGACGCTTGTAAACGGCCCCATTCAGACCAACAGCTACGCCGTGATTTCGAGTGGCGAATGCCTGATTATCGATCCCGCTTGGGAAGGTGAGAGCCTCGTTGCGCATATCCGAGCCGAACACCCTGGCGTGCGTGTGCTCGGTTCCGTATGTACGCACGGCCATGCCGATCATGTTGGCGGTGTCGCTGGAGTTTGTGCCGCCGTCGGCGCTAACGCCCTGTACGAGCTATGCGGCAAGGACGCAGCTGTGCCGCATGAGAATATCGAGGAACAGCGAGCGATGTGGGGCATCGATACGCCCGATCCGGGCGAGCCGACGCGGCTGCTTGCCGAGGGCGATACCATTGAGTTAGGCGACATTTATCTGCAGGTTATCGAGGTGCCCGGGCATACGCCGGGCGGCATCGTCCTATTCGCCGCAACAGAGCAGGGAAATATCGCTTTCGTGGGGGACACGCTCTTTCCCGGCAGCCACGGCCGTACCGATCTTTCCGGCGGAGACGAGGCGGCGATTCTGCGCTCGCTTTCCAAGCTCGCCCGGCTTCTCCCGTCCGATACCGTTTGCCTAACCGGCCATGGCGATTCGACCACCATGGCACGCGAGCTCATGCAGAACCCTTTCATGCAGGTGTAGCTTTATAGTCAGCTTCTGAAGCACGAGAAGCGTCCAGACGTCAAGCTATTTTTCCCCAACGGGTCGATTCCGTAGGGCAAACGGTCAAAAAAAGTCTGTTTGGACGATATTCCTGAACAAACGAACGTTTATGCTCGGGTACGCCGTGGTAAAATCTCAGGCGTTATCGGAGCAACCTTACAGGAGGTTTCTTTTATGCTCGTCAACGCAGCAGACATGCTCAAGAAGGCCGAGGCCGGCAAGTACGCTCTCGGTGCCTTCAACACCAACAACCTCGAGTGGACCCTGGCTATTCTCCAGGCCGCCGAGGAGGCCAAGTCTCCGCTGATCCTTCAGTGCACCGCTGGTGCCGCTAAGTGGATGGGCGGTTTCAAGGTCTGCGCCGACATGGTCAAGGCTGCCGTCGAGGCCACGGGCGTTACCGTTCCCGTCGCCCTTCACCTCGATCACGGTTCTTACGAGGACTGCTTCAAGTGCATCGAGGCCGGCTTCACGTCCATCATGTATGACGGCTCTCACGAGGAGACCTTCCAGCTTAACCTCGACCGCACCAAGGAGCTCGTTGAGCTTGCCCACTCCAAGGGCATGTCCATCGAGGCCGAGGTCGGCGGCATCGGCGGCACCGAGGACGGCGTGACCTCCAACGGTGAGCTCGCTGATCCTGCTGAGTGCAAGCAGATCGCTGACCTGGGCGTCGACTTCCTCGCCTGCGGCATCGGCAACATCCACGGCGTGTATCCCGCCGACTGGGCTGGCCTTTCCTTCGAGCGTCTGGGCGAGATCAAGGCTCAGACCGGCGACCTGCCCCTCGTTCTGCACGGTGGTACCGGCATCCCCGAGGATCAGATCAAGAAGGCCATCTCCCTGGGCATCTCCAAGATCAACGTCAACACCGACCTGCAGCTCGTCTTCGCCAAGGGTGTCCGCGAGTACATCGAGGCTGGCAAGGATCAGCAGGGCAAGGGTTTCGACCCCCGCAAGCTTCTTAAGCCTGGTCGCGACAACATCGTTGCTCGCACCAAGGAGCTCATGGAGGAGTTTGGCTCCGTCAACAAGGCGTAAGCGTCGCTAAACTACCCGCCGGAAGCCCCGTCCCCCTACACTGTTTCCTTTGCGCTCACCTGGCTTCGCCAGAAGTCGCGCCAAGGAAACAGTTCCGGGGGACGGGGCTTCCTTTGTTTAACGCCGCAGGGTTACTGGGCTGAATTATTTATTTGACTACCGTTCGGCGGTGTTGATGGCTCCTTTGTTGGGGCTTTCTTTTTATCTCGGTACAATGGGCTTCAAGGGTTCTAGTGACTTGGAGTTTTGGTATGGCTGTAATTAACGTGTCGCCTGCTGATGGGAAGGTTATTGCCGAGGGGCCGGTTGGGTGCTTGGTTGATGTTTGCTGTGATGACTTTCGCCATCTCGATATTGGACTGCCGCCCGAGATCCTGCGTTTAAAGGATGCAGGGTATCTTTCGCAGGCTATTGATGCTTGCGATCGCCTGCTTGCCCAAGATCCCGATTCCTCGCTTGCTGCCTGCGTTCGCGCCGAGCGGTATCGTATGATCGAGACGCCGCTTCATTTTTCGGTGTCGCGTGATCGGGCTATCGAGATGATCCGCGAGGAGTGGCCTGAGTTTACCGATGAGCAGTTTGACGACCTGATTGAGCGCAAACGTATCGATTGGCGCTTTATCGATGGCGAACTGTTCGTTCTTGACAACTTCCTTGATTCTTTGCGCGTGTATCCCAAGGAGGTTCCGGGTCTGCGTCCCGATTCTGCGGATGGAATTGCACTGCGCAACCAGATGCTCGAGGAGATGGAGTCGCGGGGCGGGCTGTCTCGCACTATTACGCTTAAGGCATCCGTGTCTGTCCCCGGGGCTCTGGAGGGAGAGGCTGTTCGCGCGTGGCTACCCGTTGCCGCCACCTGTCGTCAACAGTCTCATATCGAGGTTCTCGATATGACGTCGGAGGGTACCGTTGCCTCTGAAGACGCTTCGGCTCGTACTGCCTCTTGGACATCTTCGACTAAACATTCATTCTCGGTGACCTATCGCTATCAAATCGATGCCGCTTATCGCGATATCTATGGGGGTGCGCTTCCGGCGCATCCGTGTATGGACGCGCCCCTGCCCGAGGACACCTCCGAGGACCGTCCGCACATTGCGTTTACGCCGTACCTGCGACAGCTGACGGAGCGTGTTATTGACGGGCTCGAGGATCCGCTCGATTGCGCTCGTGCTATCTATGATTACCTGACACAGCATATCGACTATCGCTATCAGCCACCGTACCTGCTTTTGGGATCTATTGCCGATGACTGTGCACACTCGCTCCGCGGCGATTGCGGTGTTATGGCGCTCACGTTTATCACCATGTGCCGCATTGCGGGCGTTCCTGCCCGTTGGCAGAGCGGCCTGTATGTTGCGCCCGATTCGGTGGGGCCGCACGATTGGGCTGAGTTCTATACGCCGCAGACCGGTTGGCTCAACGCCGACGTGTCATTTGGATCTTCTGCTCGCAGGATGGGGGAGGAATGGCGCCGCCGCCACTACTTTGGCAACCTCGATCCGTGGCGCATGGTGGCAAACTGTCGGTTCCAGGCGGGGTTTGAACCTGTCTATAATGGCATGCGCGAGGACCCCTACGATAACCAGATGGGTGAGGCTTCGGTCGACGGTCGCGGATGTCGTCAGCGCGAGATGCTCCGCACGGTCGAACTCATCGAAATGCTCGAAGTTCCATTTTCGGACTAATCGGCAGAAAGCTGTGATAAACTAACTCACGCATTACGTGCCCGAGTGGCGGAATTGGCAGACGCAGTGGACTCAAAATCCACCGTTGGCAACAACGTGCGAGTTCGAGTCTCGCCTCGGGCACCATACATGCAGCTGAGCGTTCAAGGGGGTTAAGACCCCCTTTTTCGTGCCGAACTCGCGTGAGCGCGCGGAGCGTTAAGCAAACAGGCCCGTGGCCTGTTTGTAGCGGAGCGTGGCGAGGGCGCCATGCGCCCGAAGCCCGGGGCTTCGCGAAGCGAAGGCCCTTCGAGTCTCGCCTCGGGCACCATACGTGCAAAGGAGCGTTCAAGGGGGTCAAGGCCCCCTTTTTCGTGTACGTAATGTGATAACGCGCTGCGCGTGTTATTATCCACAAGGCGTTGTTCCCGCAATGCCCTAAAGAGGAACCCGAGGGTTCCCACCTTTTGGCGCCAATGAGCAGCTGACTGGTCATACAACTTAGATTCACTTCCTCAAATCGAGGATGTCTATGTGTACGACCTGGCTGCTGAGAAGTGCTGGGTTATTTTTTTATGAATGGAGGTAGGGAAAATAGCTAAGTCTGATGACACCCGCATCAACGACGAGATCACTGCATCTTCGTGCCGTTTGATTGGCGTCGATGGCTCTCAGCTCGGCCTGTTCGCCATCCGCGATGCCCAGCGCGTCGCCGACGATCAGGGTCTCGACCTGGTCGAGATCGCTCCCAATGCGGAGCCGCCGGTTTGCAAGGTCATGGACTACGGTAAGTTCAAGTACCAGCAGGCCATGAAGGCCAAGGCCGCTCGTAAGAACCAGTCCAAGGTCGAGGTCAAGGAAATGAAGTTCCGACCCAAGATCGACGTTGGCGACTACGAGACCAAGAAGGGCCACGTTCTGCGTTTCCTCAAGAAGGGCGCACGCGTTAAGATCACCATCATGTTCCGCGGCCGTGAGATGGCTCACCCGGAGCAGGGTCTTAACGTTCTCGAGCGTCTCGCCGAGGATCTCAAGCCTTACGCTACGGTCGAGTCCAAGCCTAAGATGGAAGGCCGTAACATGCTTATGCTGCTCGCCCCGATTAAGGGCGCCTTCGATGAGGATAAAGCGGCAAGCGATACCAAGTAACTAGTGTTCTGTAACCGATTAAGGAGTATTTCATGCCTAAGATGAAGTCCCACAGCGGCACCAAGAAGCGTTTCCGCAAGACTGGTACCGGCAAGCTTATGCGCGGCAAGGCTTTCAAGAGCCACATCCTGAGCAAGAAGTCCACCAAGCGTAAGCGTGGCTTCCGTCAGGAGACCGAGATCGCCGCTGCCGACCGCAAGGTCATCAAGTCGCGTCTCGCCTAAGTTCGCGTTCCCGTTTTTCGTTTAACCGTCTAGGAGTTGATAGAACATGGCACGTATTAAGCGCGCTGTTGCCGCCAAGAAGAAGCGCCGTACCGTTATGCACCGTGCGAAGGGTTACTACGGTGCCGCTTCGCGTACTTACAAGCATGCTAAAGAGCAGGTCCAGCACTCCCTGCAGTATCAGTATCGTGACCGTCGCAACAAGAAGCGCGAGATTCGCTCTCTCTGGATCACCCGCATCAACGCTGCCGCTCGCCTGAACGACATCTCTTACTCTCAGTTCATGCACGGCCTGAAGGTTGCCGGTATCGAGCTCGACCGCAAGGTCCTGGCTCAGATGGCTTACGAGGACATCGAGTCCTTCAACGAGCTGGCTGCCATTGCCAAGAAGGCTCTCGAGGCCTAATAGATTCTGTTGAATCGCTAGGGGAGTGTCGCACTGTGCGCGGCACTCCCTCTTTTTTATCGAAAGCGCTGGTTTATATTGTAAAAGCGCGGGTAGATAGACACTTACAGGTGACCGATCTGTATATATCTCCTAACCGAAGGGTCATCATCTGATACGTGCAGTATTTCTGCACCAGCCTTTCTATTACTTATATAGGAAGCGATATGTTGTGTAGGACTTGTGAAGAGTGGAATTGACGTCCCACTCGGCTTCGCGGTCTGGCAATATATCTCCTTGCCGCGCGGCCCGGTCGGACCGGATGAGCCGCGCAGGCGTGCACCTTGAGAACCGGATACTGCGAGGATGGACACACCAGATGTGTCGCATCCGGGCAGACATCGAACCATTTGAAATGGTCTAACTTGGATTTGTT
>UQJV01000014.1 GCA_900541475.1 uncultured Collinsella sp. | reverse complement strand
TTACCTCCCAAATCTTTCCGCAGGACGGAGGAGCTCCCGCCGCACGTAGTGCGCAGCGGGAGCTCCGACATGTCCGAGGACGATTTGGGAGGTAACCCTGCGCCCGGCCGGTGAGACCAAACCCCGCCATGCTTCTTATGTGCAGCAAAGCTAATGCTGCTAAAATACAAAGCGCTCATGTAGTTTAAACGCACGACGATAAGGAGCACCAGTGGGTAACCACTTCCGTACCTCCGGTGCGGGCGATGACGCCCCCAAGACGCAGCCAGGCGCCGTGGGCACTCGTTTCGCCACCCCGGATTCAGAGGATCAGCTGTTTAGCCCGATCCCCGCACAGCCGGCAGATCAGGCACAGCCGGCATCAGATCCCTTTGCCTACAATCCCACCAATGATGTCGAGCTTTCCGAGGCCGCGGGTTTTGAGCCCGTGCAGAAGGTGACCGCTCGCGTGGATCAGCCCCAGGCGGACGTTGTTGCGTCGCAACCCGTCATGGCCGGTATTCCCGATCCCATGGCTCTTGCGACTCCGGCGCCACAGCCTGCGCAGTCCGGCCTTTTTGCCGGTATTCCCGATCCTACGCAGCCCGCGGCTCCCGTAGTCGAGAGCGATCAGGCCGCCGAGGTCGCAAGCCTCGACAATGCGCTCAACAACCCCGACTTTACGTCGGTGTTTGCGCCCATCGATCCGCAGGCCAGCCGCAAGAAGATGGCCAAGCAGGCCGGTGTCGAGCCCGTCATCCTCATGGAGCACGTCACCAAGATCTACCCGGCACAGCCCAACAAGCCCGCGCTCGACGACATCAACATCGAGATCTATCCTGGCGAGTTCGTCTTCTTGGTCGGTCACTCCGGCTCGGGTAAGACCACGCTGCTGTCGACGCTCAACCGCGACGTCAAGCCGACGAGCGGTCGCATTTTGGTCGCTGGCCAGGACCTCATGAAGATCAAGAACCGTAAGGTTCCGTTCTTGCGTCGCCAGATTGGTGCCGTGTTCCAGGACTTTAAGCTCCTGCCGCAGAAGACCGCCTACGAAAACGTGGCGTTTGCCCTGCAGTGCATCGGCAAGCCCAAGGGCGTCATTCGCAGCCAGGTGCCCGAGGTGCTTCGCCTGGTCGGCCTGGCCGATCAGATGGACTCTCTGCCCGATCAGCTGTCCGGTGGCGAGCAGCAGCGTGTCGCCGTTGCCCGCGCTATGGTCAACCGTCCGCCGCTGCTTATCTGCGACGAGCCCACGGGCAACCTCGACCCGGCGATTTCGCTGGGCATTATGAAGCTGCTCGAGCGCATTAACCGTACCGGCACCACCGTGATCGTTGCCACGCACGACCGCGAGATGGTCGATAGCATGCACCGTCGCGTGATCGCCCTCGAGGGCGGCCACGTAATTCGCGACCAGGAGAGGGGAGGTTACGGCAACTATGGCACCAACTAACGTGGGCTATTCGCTCAAAGAGGCTATCAGCCACTTCTTCCGTAACTGGACCACCTCGCTCGGCGCCGTCATCACGATTTTCCTTTCGCTGTTTATCATCGGCCTGTTCATTATGGGTTCCGCGATGCTGAACTCCGTGATCGGCACCGTCGAGGATCAGGTTGTCATCAACGCCTTTATTAGCGATGACGCCGATCAGGCAGACGTCCAGGCCTTTGAGGCCGAGCTCAAGACGTGGAGCAACGTCAAGTCCGTGACCTATAAGGACAAGGACGACGCGCTGGCCGAGTACACGAGCAAGATGTCGGGCAACGCCGACGCCACCATGAGCGCGCTCGACGGCCAGAACCCGCTGCCCGCCTCGTTTGCGATCGAGATGGACGATCCGTCTCAGGTCGAGAGCACGGCCAAGAAGCTCAAGAAGAACGCCGACTTCCAAAAGATCGCGGACGACGGCGACGTCAACGCGAGCGTGCTGTATGGCCAGGAGGAAGTGAGCCTCCTGTTCCAGGTGACCAACTACATCCGTATCGCCGCCGTGGTGCTCGTCGGTCTGCTGACCTTTATCGCGTTCATCTTTATCAACAACACGATTCGCCTGTCCATTACGGCGCGTCGTCGCGAGATTGCGATTATGCGCTTGGTGGGCGCCAGCAACGGCTTCATCCGCGGACCGTTCATTACCGAGGGTGTGCTGCAGGCCATTCTGGGCTCGCTGCTTTCCATCGGTGTTTTGGAGCTGCTGCGCAATCTGATGGTTCCTCGCCTGCAGGAGAGTGTCGGCTGGATGTCGTTTGCGCTGCCGATGCAGTACTACCTGGTGACCTACGCCGCGCTGATTCTTGTCGGCGTCATTATCGGTCTCTTTGGTTCTGCCATCGCCATGCGCCGCTACCTGCGCGTGTAGGCATGCTTGGAATTCGTTCCTTCCAACGGGTCGTTCCTTTTGGGACGGCCCGTTTTTTGATCCCTTGGGGACGGAGGAAAACGGATCACTTAGGGGGTCGGTCGATTCGAGTGATCCGCAATCCTGCCGTCCCCTAGGGATCATTTGGGTAGACTCTTGGGGTGTAAACGGCTATCGATAGTAAGGAGGCGCCATGGGGCGCAATAACAAGCATAAGCGTGGAGCTCGCAATAAGCGTGGGCCGGTGCGCAGCGAGCGTCGTCCGAGCCTGACTGGCCGCGTGCAGCTCCATGAGCACAGTGCCTATGTCATAACCGAGAACGGCGACTACAAGGTCATGGGCCGCGGCAAGCGCGAGATCATGGATGGCGATACCGTTGCCGTGAGCATTAAGAACAGCCCGCATGGTGAACGTCGCGCCGTGATTGAAGGCGTCGTCGAACGTGCCGCCATCAGCGTGGTGGGTACGTATCAGATGGCCGGCCCGCTTGGCGTGATCGAGCCGCTCGATTCGCGCCTGAAGGCTGACTTCTTTATTTTGCCCGAGGACACTTCGGCGGAGCGCCTGGGCGTGCGCCCTGGCGATGTCGTCGTCGCGCGCATATTGACCTACCCGACGCGCTTGGAGTCGGGAACGGTGACTCTTGAGCGCCGCATCGGCGGTGACGATGCGCCCGATCTGGGCGTCCAATACGTTATGGCACGCTATGGCTATACCGACAGCTATCCCGAGGCGGCGCTGGCAGAGGCAGAGGCGCTTTCGCTCGATGTGACTGCAGCGCTTAAAGACCCGCTTCGTCGTGACCTGCGCGATCGCTTTGTCATCACCATCGACCCGGTTGATGCGCGCGACTTTGACGATGCCATCTCGCTCGAGCGCACGCCCGAGGGTGGCTATAAGCTGGGCGTGCATATTGCCGATGTTTCGCATTATGTTGCCTGGGATGGGCATATCGACCTGGAGGCCCGCCATCGCACGACGTCGGTCTACCTTGCCGACCGTGTGCTCCCCATGCTGCCCGAGCGCCTGTCTAATGACTTGTGTTCCCTGCGCCCCGATGAGGATCGCCTGGCGTTTACCGTCGACATCGAGCTCGACGCGCAGGGCCGTGTGCGCCATTACGATCCCTATCCCAGTGTGATTCGTTCGCGTGTGCGTATGGACTACGACGGCGCCGAGACGCTGCTGGTGCGCGCCGGCGCTGTTGAGTATTCCGTGTTGGAGGGCGCTGCGGAGGATGTCGCTGCGGCTGAAGCCTCGCGCGAGAAAGCGCTTGAGCGCGGGCTTGCGTGCGAGGACACTGCCCGCGGCTATAACGTTGACCTGGCCGATTTCCTGGTCGCCGCAAACGAACTCGCGGAGCTTCGGCGTCGCATACGTCGCGCACGCGGCTCGGTCGACTTTGACACGGCAGAGATCCGCGCGCTGCTGGACGAGGGCGGCGTGCCCGTGCAGATCGTGGCACGCGAGCGTTCCTGCGCAACCTCGCTTATTGAGGAGGCAATGCTGCTGGCTAACGAGTGCGTTGCCGAGTGGCTGGCCGACCGCGATATCGAGGCATGCTATCGCGTGCACGATGACCCCAGTCCCGACAGTCTGCACGGTGCTGCTGTGGCGCTGGCGCAGCTCGGTATCATCGATGATCGCCGCGCGGCGGGCATTGCTCTGGGAAATCCCGACGAGTTACAGGCGACGGTTGATGCCGCTGCCGGCACGGCTAACGCGCCGCTCGTCAACACGCTTCTTTTGCGCAGCATGCAGCGTGCGTTGTACAAGCCGCGCAACGAGGGTCACTTTGCGCTCGCCGCGCCGTGCTACTGCCACTTTACAAGCCCCATTCGCCGTTATCCCGATCTGGCGGTGCATCGCGTGCTCAAGCTGCAGCTGGCATACGAGCAGCTGGGCGGAAAAGACGCCTTAGTGCGTACGCCGAGGTTGATCGGAAAAGGCAGAGAGTCGCTTCCGCGCATCCTGCCGCAAATCTGCCGCGCGTGCAGCGACGCCGAGCGTGCGGCCGACGCTGCCAGCCATGCGACGCAAAAAATCAAGATTGCGCAGTACTACGAGGACCGCCTGGGCGAGCGCTATGCCGGAACGGTCTCGTGGGTCAGCAACATGGGATTATTCGTGCGTCTCGATTTGACGCAGGTTGAGGGGCTGGTTTCCATTAAGAGCCTGGGTAACGAGTGGTTTGAGTTTGACGAGGACGCGCTCACGTTGACGGGTGCCGACACGGGGCGTCGTTTTGAGTTGGGACAGCGCGTGATTATCGAGGTCTCGCGCGTCAACACTACTCGCGGACATTTGGACTTTAAGCTCATTCATTAACCGGCACGCAGTGAGTATCGGCAAAGCGTAGAGGGCGGTCTTTCGGGGCCGCCCTCTTTGCGTGTCTCTTAATTGCCCTGCCATGAGCTCGGCCGCTTCTTCATATGCTTTTGGGAGATAGGACCTACCAAAACAAACCTGTCCCTTTTGGCAGGTTTACGAGAAAGCGGGGATGTTGTGGCAACGGTATATGGGTATGCGCGGGTGAGCTCGCGCGATCAAAATTTGAATCGCCAGTTGGATGCGCTGAGCGCCTATGGCGTGGAGCCGGCGAATGTCTTTGCCGACCGTGCGAGCGGTAAGGACTTTGATCGCCCACAGTATCGGGAATTGCTTCATGCCTTGGCTTCCGGTGACGTGTTGGTGGTGCTTTCCATCGATCGGCTGGGTCGAAACTACAGCGAGATACTCGAGGAATGGCGTCGTATAACCAAGGAACTTGGTGCGGCCATCGTTGTGCTGGACATGCCGTTGCTCGATACGCGTGCGAGAGATTGCGGCGGATCGGATGTGACCAGCACGCTGATTGCCGATATCGTTTTGCAGTTGTTGAGTTACGTGGCGCAGGTGGAACGAGAGAACATCCACCGTCGTCAGGCGGAGGGAATCGCGGCGGCGCGGGCGCGCGGCGTGCGTTTTGGTCGACCCCGCAAGCCGTGCCCTCCGCAATTTGAACGAGTGCGCGATATCTATGAGGCGGGCAATATTACCCGGAGTCAGGCGGCAAAGCGTTTAGGTGTGTGCGTGGGGACCTTCGATCGCTGGATGCGCGAGACGGAGTAGGGACACCGCAGCCATCTGGCGCCTTGTTTTGAACATTTGGGATTCCGCTATGGCGACGGTGACATTTGGGGGTACACTCGCTGCTGCTCAATAACAGACGGAGGTTAGCCCTTGGCGCGCGCGAAGCATATAGTCGGATGGATATCGGTTGTCCTGCTTGTCGTGACGCTGGCGAGTATTTGGATGCTGACGGAGCAGAGCGTGGAGCAGACATCGTCGCTCAGCGAGTCTACCGCGCACGTGGTGGAGGGGCAAAGCGCCAGCGTGCAGCCCGAGACTGCGGGGGAGACCCAGGCGGGAGATGCCGCCGGGGATGCGGGCTCAGCGGCTACCGTCGCCCATCCCGATCCGATTGCCCCCGTTCGCATGTGGATGGGCATCAACATCCGTCGTATCGCCCATACCGTAGAGTTCTTCTTTGTTGGGCTGTTTGCCTCGTCGGCGGCGGTGTGCTTGGATAAGCGCATGTTGCTCACCCGATTGCGGTGTGTGCCCGTCCTGGCCTTTTGCGCCGTATGCTCCGTCGGGGACCAGGTGCATAAGATTTTTGTTCCCGGAAGACATTTCGACGTTATCGACTTAGGCTTTGATGCCACGGGTTACGTTGTCGCCATGCTGCTGGTGCTGCTGGTGTCAGTGCTGGTTCAGCGCGCGACCTGTTCCATTGGCGCCCATGCGAGACGTTAACCTCAAGATGGAAAACCACGACCGCCTGCACGTCGGCGCTGGCTACAATATCGGCATCGGTCGCAGATGGCCATCGATGCGCTGTTTGCCAGACACTTGTCTTTTCTAAGAAGGGAATCCCCATGACCGTACTGTTTGTTGAATATCCCAAATGCTCGACGTGTAAAAAGGCCAAGGCCTGGTTGGACGAGCATGGGGTTGAGTACATCGATCGCGATATTGTTACAGACAATCCTTCGGCTGAGGAGCTTGCGACCTGGATTGCGCGTTCGGGGCTGCCGGTGCGTCGCTTCTTTAATTCGTCGGGCATGAAGTATCGAGAGCTTGGCCTGAAGGCGCGTCTGGATGCAGGGATGACGGATCAGGAATGTTACGAGCTGTTGGCGACCGACGGCATGCTGGTTAAGCGTCCGCTGCTGGTGGGCGATGACTTTGCGATTCCAGGCTTTAAGGAAGCAACCTGGGCCGAGGCGCTGCTGTAACAACTGCGGAAAGCGTGTCTCGTTCTGAGCGCAAATTCTGGGATGTGCTTTCCGCCGGCAGGTTCGCTCCGGTCAGTCCTCGAACTGTGCCCACTTATGCGGGTCGTAGATCTTTACCTGTTTGTTGGGCTTGCCGCTCCAGTACTCTTCGTCCATAAAGGGTAGATATGCCTGAATGCCGGGGCAGATGAACGGGATTCGCTGTGCTTGCAAACGGTCGCGTTGGCGTTGCTCCAGATGGGTCTCCGAAATCACGACGGGAATACCGGATAGCTCCACGAGGCTTGCCTGAACTCGCTTGAGGTCGGGTAGCGCCGCGTGCCATGCCATTCGCATCATCAAAAATGAGGCCCCGCGATACGTTGCCTGCATGACTGTGATGGCGGGTCGTAGCGTGGGATGAATTTTGTGCCGATCTGGCCAAGGGATAGCAGTTATCTCGAGGCCGAGGGTCTCCCATAGGTAATCAAGCTCATCATCCATGTCGCCTCGATATCCGCGCGATAATTGGTGTCCTGATTGTGTCACTATTGACGGCGACCAGGATGCAACAATCTGCCAACGGTGGCTATGGTGCGCTTGCGGTATTTTGACCCCTTGCATGCGGTTTGGCTTCACAGGTCCTTCATGGGTCGGGGCAAATTGGCCGATTTTCAAAAAAGTTAAAAATGGGGCTTGCGCCGCCGTAGAACTTCCCGTATATTTCTTTCTTGCGCAAAGGCACAGCCGAGCGCAGCGATGCAGTCATTGGGATGTCGTCTAATGGCAGGACAGCGGATTCTGGTTCCGTCAATGGGGGTTCGACTCCCTCCATCCCAGCCATTGCATTTGCTACATATGGCCCGTTCGTCTAGCGGTTTAGGACGCCGCCCTCTCAAGGCGGAGATCACCAGTTCGAATCTGGTACGGGCTACCACAAAATGAACGCCCGGGCCTCGCAAGAGACCCGGGTTTTGTGTATACGCCGAATGTGTGGAATGAGCCGCGTTTCACCCGGACCGAGGAGTTGCCATGGACCTGCCCATCAGCCTACAAGACATTACGTATGCAGAGAATTACCTGGCGCAGGGAGACTTGGCCACGGCGACGCCGCTGTTGGAGCGTCTGGTTGAGCTCGCCGAGGAGTATATCGATGCCGAGTGCAAGACGGAGGAGAAGCGCCAGTACTTTAGCTTCGATAGCAAGTTTGAGCGTCTGGCCTACCGTCGTGTGGAAAAAGATCCGCGCGAGCTGGTGCAGGTCGAGGTGCCCTTTGATCGTCTGTATTCCGACATGGCGTTTGCCTACATTCGCCAGCAGGATTATGTGAGTGCTCGCAACGCCTTGATGCAAGCCGTGCGCTGGGACCCCATGAACTGCAACTACCGCCTGGATCTTGCCGAGCTATTCCGCGCCCTCGAGGACAAGCAGGAGTGGGCTTCGCTTTCGTTTTCGGTGCTAGAGCGTGCGAGCGACGGCAAGTGCGCCGCCCGCGCCTACGCCAACTTGGGCCAGTATTTCCTTGAGCCCGAGACCGAGAACGTCTCGGCGGCCGTGGGTTGCGCGCGCCTGGCGCTGCGCTTGGCCCCTGGCGATACGCATACGACACGCCTGCTCAACAAGATTCATACTGCCTATCCCGATGCCGCCGAGGAGAGCGACGAGCACGTGATGGGCGAGCTGGCGTTGCAGGGCGTACCGACCTCGCCTTCGGCCGAGATTGCCATTTGCCTGATTATGTGTGCGACCGACGCTGCGAGCGACGGTGATAAGCAGGAGGCTACGCGCCTGACGGTCCGTGCCCGCGATCTGGTGGGCGAGGAGGCATGCGCGGCGATCATTAAGCTGGTGCGCGAGAGCGATGCCGAGCTCAACGCCGAGCGTAAGGCAAAGCGCGCAGGCGACGACAAGGGAGCCGACGGCGTCAAGGAGGCCGGCGATGCCCAGTAAGCGCGAACGCAAGCTCATTTCCAAGAATCGCTCGGCGCATCACGAGTACTTTATCGACGAGACGTTCGAATGTGGCATTGAACTGAGCGGTACCGAGGTCAAGTCGATTCGCGAGCGCGCCTGTCAGATCACTGACACTTTTGCGCTGATTCGCGGCGGCGAGTGCTGGCTGGTGGGGTTGCATATTCACCCTTACAGCCATGGTGGCGTGTGGAACCGTGATCCCGATCGCCGGCGCCGCCTGCTGCTGCATCGCAAGGAGATCGATTTTCTTGACGGCAAACTGCGCAACCGCGGCTATGCGCTGGTGCCGTTGGAGCTCTACTTTAATACCGACGGCCGCGTAAAGCTGCTGCTGGGCCTGGGCCGCGGCAAAAAGCTCTACGACAAGCGCGAAGACATGGCAAAACGCGACGTCCAGCGCGAGATCGATCGTGCGCTTAAGGAGCGCAACCGCTAGGCACATGACTTGCGGGGAGGTGGCCTACTGCGATTGTCCCGCCTCCCTAACTGTTTTGACACATGTGTCTCAAAGGCGGCGTCCGTTATGGGCGTCGCCTTTTTTGTGGGTACATACATCCATGAGGTTCAATCCCGGGTTAGGGGAGTGGTCGTTATGGACAAAACTGCGTTCTTTACGATGCCGAGTGGCCTGTATGTGGTGAGTGCTGCGGCCGATGGGCTGCGTGCCAGCTGCGTCATCAACACGGCGGTGCAGGTGACGTCCACGCCGCCGCGCATCTCGGTTGCCGTGAATAAGGAAAATGTCACGTCTGGTGTTATCTCGTCTGCCAAGGCCTTTGCGCTGACCGTGATCGATCAGACGGCCGATATGCTCTACATTGGCAACTTTGGATTCCGTACTAGCAGCGACTATGACAAATTTGCCAAGTACGAGACGCGCGAGACCGCGCTGGGCATGCCCTATGTTCCCGAGCATGCGGCGGCCTTGTTTAGCTGCCGTTTGATTGACACTGTTGACGTGGGCACGCATCTACTGTTTATCGGCGAGGTCGAGGATGCCGAGCGCCTGAGCGACGAGACGCCGCTCACCTACGATTACTACCATAAGGTCCTGAAGGGCAAGACGCCTCCGAAGGCGTCCTCGTATCAAGGCTAGAAATGTTTTAAAAATACTTGCATTATATTATTGAGAATATATACTAATAAGCAAGTACACCAGCAGTCACGTTCGAGAGGAGAACATCATGGCTGAGGAAAAGAAGACGTATAAGTTCGTGTGCATCGTTTGCGGTTATGAGGTTGAGGTCGACACGCCCGAGCTGCCCGAGGATTACGTGTGCCCGATCTGCGGCGTCGGTCCCGATCAGTTTGAGCTCGTCGAGGAGTAGCTCGCAGGCACACGACTTGCAGCAACACATAGCTCTGTCCAAGGGCCCCGGTCGGATATCCCGGCCGGGGCCCTTTTCCTCCGTCCCCAAGGGATCACGGCTGCTGTTAGCCGATCCTGTCTGTCGTGAGTCCGGCCGACCTTTGGTCTTAATCTGTAACATCTAACGGCTCAAAACGGGTCTTCCTGTTACAGATTGAGACAAACGGAGCTGTCCCTCGGAATGATCTCGATCTGTAACATCTAGACATCAAAAGCGTGTCTATCTGTTACAGATCGAGACGTTTGCCTGGGTAGGTGCCCCGCCCCATTACATCCCTGTCAACAACACGACATCGAGAATCGTCACGATGGCACCGATCCCCACGAGCAACGCGTTGAGCGGGCGCGAGTTGGCGTATTTGCCCATGACGCGGGGCGAACTGGTGAGTCGTATGAGCACAAAGACCGTAATCGGCAGCTGAAGCGACAGCAGTGCCTGACTCCAAATGAGACCCTCAAAAGGATTCGGGACGACCAGGCACGCCGCCACTGCGCCGACGAAACAGGCCGCCACCCCGATCGAGGAATGTCGGTCGTGGATGTCGTATTCCTCGTCGAACATGCCCGCGGTGATGGTGCCCGCCGCCATGCCCGCCGTCACGCTACTCGATATGCCCGCAAACAGTAGTGCCACCGCAAAGATGATTGAGCTTGCCGGGCCCAGAATGGGGGAGAGCGTGGCCGCTGCGACCGCGAGGTTGTCTACGACAATGCCGTGCGCAAAGAAGGTCGTTGCGGCCAGGATGACCATGGCCGAGTTGATTGCCCAGCCCACGCCCATCGAAAAGAGCGTGTCGAAGAGCTCGTAGCGCAGACGTTCTTCGATAACTCGCTCGCCTTGGCCTTCGAAGTGCATGGATTGGATGACTTCGGAGTGCAGGAAGAGGTTGTGGGGCATAACGACCGCGCCTAGGACGCTTACGATAATCGCGGCCGAGCCGGTGGGCATACTGGGTGTGATCCAGCTTGTGGCGGCTTGCGGCCAGTCGACCTTGACTAGTGCAAGCTCGGCTAAAAACGAGAGTCCCACCACGCCCACGAAGGCGATGATCCATCGCTCGGCGCGTTTGTAGGAGCTTGTCATGAGCATGGCAATCGATACTGCCGCGACGATGATGCAGCCGGCGCGTACGGGCAGGCCAAAGAGCATTTGAAGCGCGATCGCACCGCCCAGGACTTCGGCCATGGCGGTGGCGATGGTCGCGAGATAGGCACTGGCGAGCACCGTGCGCCCAACGAAGCGGGGGAGATAACGTGTCGTGGCCTCGGCAAGACACATGCCCGTGGCGATGCCCAGGTGTGCCGCGTTGTGCTGCAACACGATGAGCATAATCGTCGACAGCGTGACGATCCACAGCAGCGCGTAGCCAAACTGCGAGCCCGCGGCCATATTGGAGGCCCAATTGCCCGGGTCGATAAAGCCGACGGTGACGAGCAGCCCGGGGCCGATATGCCGTGCGATGTCTAGGCCTCCGTGACCGCCGGTGCGCCGGGAACCAAAGTGTTGTTTGAGATGGTTGAGCATGGTGCGCTCCTGCGTGCCGTTTGCTTGACGCCGCAAAGGATACCCGTTTTAGGCTCAAAAGTTAACTAAAACTAACAAAATTGCTGTATTTGAATAGGATGGTGAAAGGGGACTGCCGAAATGTCTTGATCTGTAACAACTAGGGATGGAAATTGGGCCTAGGTGTTACAGATCAAGACAGGAAGAAATGGTCCTATGGAATATCTCGATCTGTAACAGCTGACCGCCAAAACCGGTCCTTCGTGTTACAGATTGAGACATTCGGAACCGTCTCTCGAAAACATCTCAATCTGTAACAGTTAGTCGTCGAAATTGGGTCTTCCTGTTACAGATCGAGATGTTTGAAGCGGCGAGCTTACAGGCCGAACTTGGGGCCTATGTTGTCGCCCTTGAGGTCGGTGGTGTCCACTCGCAGGGCGCGCGTTACGCGATTGTTTCGAAACGGGCGGGAAACACAACGGGCCGGCGATGCTCCTAGTATGCCTATTCAACTGACTGTCTAATATCTAGGGGAGGATCGCGATGCAGGCAGATTCCGCTCAGCAGCAGGGCCTTTATCGCCCCGAATTCGACCACGACGCATGTGGCATCGGCGCGCTTGCCGATATCAACGGTGAGCGCCATCACCAGATTCTGGACGATGCGCTGTCCATTCTGGTCAACTTGGAGCACCGCGGCGGCACGGGACTCGAGAAGAACACTGGCGACGGCGCTGGCATCCTGTTCCAGGTTCCGCATCACTTTTTCCGTAAAGAGGCTCAAAAGTGCGGCCAGATTCTGCCGGCAGAGGGCGACTATGGCGTGGCCATGCTGTTCTTTCCGCAGGACGACAAGGGCGTAGAGGATGCCCGCCGCGTGTTTGAGGAGGGCTGCGCCGAGGCCGGCGTGCCGCTGCTCTTTTGGCGCGAGGTGCCGGTCGACCCGCACGACCTGGGCGAGACGGCCCGCGCCTGCATGCCCACTATCCTGCAGGCCTTCCTGGGCCGTCCGGACGACACGCCCGCCGGCGATGCCTTCGAGCGCCGCCTGTACGTGTGCCGCCGCACCATCGAAAAGAAGGCCGACGCCGAGTTTGCCCTGCGCGACAAGATCTTCTACGTGTGCTCCATGAGCTCGCGCACCATCGTGTACAAGGGCATGCTGGTCGCCACGCAGATGCGCCGCTTCTTCATCGACCTCAACGACGCCGCCGTCAAGACGGCCGTGGCGCTCGTCCACTCGCGCTACTCCACCAACACCACGCCCAGCTGGGAGCGCGCGCACCCCAACCGCTTTATCATCCACAACGGCGAGATCAATACCCTCAAGGGCAACGTCAACTGGATCCGCGCCCGCGAGCCCAACCTGTACAGCCCCGTGCTGCAGCATGATCTTGAGCGCGTGATGCCCATCATCAACCGCGAGGGTTCCGACTCCGCGATTCTGGACAACGTGCTCGAGTTTTTGGTTATGAACGGTCGCCCGCTTACGCGTGCCGCGTCCATGTTGCTGCCCGAGCCGTGGGACCATAACGACAGCCTGAGTGAGGAGCGCCGCGCCTACGACGCTTACCAGTCCATGCTCATGGAGCCGTGGGACGGCCCTGCCGCCATCGCCTTTACCGACGGCCGTACCCTGGGTGCTGCTCTCGACCGCAACGGCCTGCGCCCGGCTCGCTACTACGTGACGCGCGACGGCCGCTTTATGCTGGCAAGCGAGGTGGGCACCATCGAGGTGCGCCCCGAGAACATTCTGACGAGCGGTTGCCTGGGACCGGGCCAGATGCTCGAGGTCGATTTTGCCCGCGGTCGCGTGATCTACAACGACGAACTGCGCGCCCGCTATGCCAAGGAAAAGCCCTACCGTGATTGGATTGCCGAGGAGACGCTGACCGTTGACGCGCTCGATGAGCCCGTTGCGGCAACGCCCGCCGAGGACGCCGAGGTGCCCGCCGCCGTGCGCATGGCCAAGCTCGGCTACCACTGGGATGACGTCGACGAGGTCGTGCGTCCCATGGCCCAGCAGGGCAAGGCCCCGCTCGCCTCGATGGGCATCGACGCGCCGCTGGCCTGCCTGTCCAAGAAGACGCGCTCGTTCTTTGACTACTTCTATCAGCTGTTCGCCCAGGTCACGAACCCGCCGATCGATGCCCTTCGCGAGCATATGGTCACCTCGACCACGCTCTACCTGGGCAACCACGGCAACCTGCTCGAGGACTCCCGTACGGCCTGCCAGCTGGTGCGCCTGGAGCGCCCGCTGCTGAGCGAGGAGGAGTTCGACCGCATCTGCGCCATCGACCGCGTGGGCTTTAAGACCCGTCGCTTCCGTGCCGTGTACCGCCGCGATGCCGGCGAGGGCGCGCTGCGGGCTGCGCTCAAGCAGCTTGCCGAGGACGTTGAGACTGCGGTCCGCGACGGCGTGAACATCGTGGTGTTGAGCGATCGTGCCGCTGTGGGCGGGGTGCCCGTGCCGTCGCTGCTCGCTGTGGGCTGCGTGCACAACCACCTGATCCGCGCCGGCGTGCGTACCTTTGCCGACATCGTGGTGGAGTGCGGCGACGCCGTGTCCCCGCATGACTATGCGGCACTGGTGGGCTACTCTGCGAGTGGCATCTATCCGTACAACGCACATGCGTGCATCCGAGATCTGGCGGCACGCGGCGACCTGGACGTGACGGCCGAGCAGGGCATCGCCAACTACAACAAGGCTGCGACGGCGGGCATCGTCTCCATCATGTCCAAGATGGGCATCTCCACGGTGCAGAGCTACCACTCTGCGCAGATCTTCGAGGCCGTGGGCTTTACGCCGGAGTTCGTCAACGCGTACTTTGCCGGCACGGTGAGCCGTGTAGGCGGTATGGGTGTCGAGGACGTTGAACGCGAGCAAAACGAGCGCTACGACGCCGCGCTCGCCATCCTTAAGAGTCCGGCTCCCGATCAGCTGCCCACACTGGGCCTGACCAAGTGGCGCCCGCTCGGCGGCGAGGATCACCTGATCGATCCGCAGACCGTCTACTTGCTGCAGACCGCCTGCCGTGAGGACAGCTACGACACCTTTAAGGAGTACAGCGCCCGCCTGCACCGCACCGGCCGTGCCGTGCGCCTGCGCGACTTGCTCGACTTTGATGCCAGTGGCCGCACGCCGGTTTCGCTCGACGAGGTGGAGCCCGCGCTCAACATCGTCCGCCGCTTTAACACCGGCGCCATGTCGTACGGCTCCATCAGCAAAGAGGCGCACGAGTGCATGGCTATCGCCATGAACCGCCTGCATGGCCGTTCCAACTCGGGCGAGGGCGGCGAGGATCCGCGTCGCGAGACCCCGCTGGCCAACGGCGACTCCAAGAACTCAGCGATCAAGCAGGTGGCAAGTGCGCGCTTTGGCGTGACGAGCCGCTATCTTTGCAGCGCCTTTGAGATTCAGATCAAGATGGCCCAGGGTGCCAAGCCCGGCGAGGGTGGCCACCTGCCCGGCAAGAAGGTCTACCCCTGGATCGCCGAGGTCCGTCAGTCCACGCCTGGCATCGGCCTGATCTCGCCTCCGCCGCACCACGACATCTACTCCATCGAGGACCTGGCGGAGCTTATCTTCGATCTTAAGAACGCCGACCCCGGTGCGCGCGTGTCGGTCAAGCTGGTCAGCGAGGCCGGCGTCGGCACCATTGCTACCGGCGTGGCCAAGGGTGCCGCCGACAAGATTTTGATCAGCGGCCATAACGGCGGCTCGGGTGCCGCGGCGCGCGATTCCATTTGGCATGCCGGTCTGCCGTTGGAGCTCGGCCTTGCCGAGGCCCAGCAGACGTTGCTGCAAAACGGCCTGCGCTCCCGCGTGATGCTCGAAGCCGACGGCAAGCTCATGGACGGCACCGATGTTGCCGTCGCCTGCTTGCTGGGCGCCGAGGAGTTTGGCTTTGCAACCATGCCGCTCATCTCCATGGGCTGCCTCATGCAGCGCGACTGCCAGCAGGATACCTGCCCGGCCGGCATCGCGACGCAAAACTGCCGTCTGCGTCACGGCTTCCGCGGTAAGCCTGAGCACGTTGAGCACTTTATGCTCTTTGTTGCCGAGCAGCTGCGCGAGGTCATGACGAGCCTGGGCTTCCGCACCGTCGACGAGATGGTCGGCCATCCCGAGTGCCTGCGCCAGATCGAGGTGCCGGGCAACCGCAAGGCCAACCTGCTCGATCTGTCGCCCGTGCTGGCGAGCGCGACCTGCGAGTTCGGTGCCCATATCCCGGGTGCCGACGGTCGCCACTTCCTGCCGCAGATGGCAGCGGACAGCGAGCTCGACAAGACGCTCGACTCCACGTTGTTTGTGCCCTATACGGCCGATGCCCGTGCGCACCTGCGCCCGATTCGCTTCCATGCCGACATCGCCAACGTTAACCGTTGCGTGGGCACCATCCTGGGCAATGCGGTGACCAAGGCACATTCCGAGGGCCTGCCCGCCGGCTCCATCACCGTCGATTGCGATGGTTCGGCCGGTCAGAGCTTTGGTGCCTTCCTGCCGCGCGGCATTACGCTCAACGTGTGCGGCGACGCCAACGATTACTTTGGCAAGGGTCTTTCGGGTGGCGAGGTGTCGGTGCGCCCCAACCCGCATGCGACCTACAAGTTCGACGAGAACATCATCGTGGGCAACGTGGCGTTCTTTGGCGCCACGAGCGGCCGCGGCTTCATTAACGGTCTTGCCGGCCAGCGTTTTGCCGTGCGCAACTCCGGTGCCACCGTGGTGGTCGAGGGCTGCGGCAACCATGGCTGCGAGTACATGACGGGCGGCCTGGCACTCATCCTGGGCGAGGTCGGGCAGAACTTTGCTGCCGGCATGACGGGCGGTGTGGCCTATGTCTTTGACCAATACGGCACGCTCGATGCCCGTGTGAACCACGAGAGCGTTGAGCTCAAGGCCCCGACGGCCGGCGAGCTGGCGCAGATTCGAGAACTCATCCAGGAGCACGTGGACGCGACGCAGAGCCCGCGCGGCATTAAGCTGCTCTACAGCTTTGAGACGATGAGCAAGCACTTTGTGAAGGTCATTCCGACCGAGTACGAGCGCGTGCTGGCGATTGTCGCTGCGGGCGAGGCTGCCGGCAAGACGCATGCGCAGGCAGAGGAGCTGGCGTTTGACATTGTGACCGGTCGCGCGAGCGCCGCGGATGTCGCTCGCTTTGATGTTGCGGGCGCTGCGTCCGTGGTTGCCAGCTCTGTTGCTTCGACCAAGAAGGAGGCGTAAGTGCCATGGGTAAGCCCGGTGCTTTTCTTGATATCGATCGCGTGACCCACGAGCTGCGCCCTGTGGAGGAGCGCAGCCGCGATTTCGATCCGCTGTACGTGGAGCTTGACGACGATGCGCGCCGCGCCCAGGCGAGCCGCTGCATGATGTGCGGCGTGGCGTTTTGTCAGATGGGCGCGAGCTTTGGTAAGGCACGCCCGAGCGGCTGCCCGCTGCACAACCTGATTCCCGAGTGGAATGAGCTGGTGTACCGCGGCCGCTGGGACGAGGCTGCCGAGCGTCTGTCGCTCACCTCGCCCATGCCCGAGTTTACGAGCCGTGTGTGCCCGGCGCTGTGCGAGGCCGCGTGCAACCTGGGTTCGGTCGACGGCCAGCCCACGACGATTCATGACAACGAGCGCGCGATCAGCGACCATGAATGGGCAAACGGCGGCCCGCGCCGCTTTGAGCCGGCAGGGGAGGACGCGCCCTCGGTTGCCGTGGTTGGTTCCGGCCCGGCTGGCCTGGTGACAGCATGGGAGCTCGCCCGCCGCGGCGCGCGCGTGACGGTGTTTGAGCGTGACGACCGTCCGGGCGGTCTGCTTATGTACGGTATTCCCAACATGAAGCTCGAGAAGTCCGTGGTCGAGCGTCGTGTGGCGCTCATGCGTGAGCTGGGTATTGTGTTTGAGCTGGGTGCCGATGTGACGGACCCTGCGGTAGCGGCCAAGCTCAATGGTTTTGACGCCGTTGTGATGGCTGCTGGTGCTCGTGCACCCCGCGGTCTTTCGGCTACGAACGTGGATGCTCCGGGCGTGGTGTACGCGGTGGACTACCTGACGGCTTCGACCGTCTCGGTGCTCGATGGCGGCGAGCCCGCGGTGAACGCGCGCGGCCTGGACGTTGTGGTCATTGGCGGTGGCGATACCGGCAACGACTGCGTGGGTACCGCGGTGCGCCAGGGTGCTCGCAGCGTGCGCCAGTTTGAGTTCTTGCCTGCGGCGCCCGATAAGCGCGCGGCGAGCAACCCCTGGCCGCAGTGGCCCAACGTTAAGAAGACCGACTACGGCCAGCAGGAGGCTATCGCTACGATGGGTGGCGAGATGCGTGCCTGGGGCGTGGATACGCTCGAGGTGCTGCTGGACAAGAAGGGTGCGGCTGCGGGTCTGCGCGTGGTCGATCTGGACTGGTCGGCGGGAAAGCCGGAGCGCATTGCGGGCTCCGAGCACGAGGTGCCGGCGCAGCTGGTGCTCATCGCCCGTGGCTTTACGGGCCCGGAGCACAGCGTGTTCGAAGCTGTCGGCGTGCCTGTTGCCACGGCGGGCCGTCCGCTGCCCGTGATGGCTTCCGAGGGCTCGCACCTTGCGGCCCGCGTGGATGGCGTTGCTGCGGATGCCGCGCCGGTGTATGTGGCCGGCGATGCCCGCAACGGCAGCTCGCTCGTGGTGAGCGCCATGGCCGATGCCCTCGCCTGCGCCGCCGAGGTTGCCGAGACCCTGGCGCTGTAAGGCAGTCATTCAAGAGTGTCCCCAACGACTAGTCATTGGGGACACTCTATTTTGTCTAGTCGCCGGGGACACTCTTGACGTCTGACCGCTCATTTGCTGACGTGCGGACTCGCGGTACCTTGCTGTTTTCGTGATGGCTGTGGCTGGCAAGCTCAAAATCTCTGCTTATTTGCCTATGTTTAACTGGGTTTTGTTTCGATATAACGTATCGGTCAAGCGTTCCGTCAAGTATTCGGTCAGTATCTGGTTTGCAACCCGATGCTCATTTCGCCCGCGCTGGCGGCGACCGCGAGCCCTCCTCGTAAGCTCAAATTGAGGTTCATCAGTTTGAGGAGGATGCCATGGCTGATCATGTTTTGGACCGGGGACGTCTGGCCGAGGCCGTCGGTGACGATATTGCCGACATGGCCCAGTTTTGGATGCTGCGAAAGTTCCAGTTTTTGGAGTCGGCGCGCACACAGTTCGAAGTGATAGTCGATCCATGGCTCAGCTATTGCGAGGAGCCCTCGCAAAACGAAATCATGGCCTATAACATGGCATTTACCGATTGGCTGCTGTTTGAGCGCCCCTATTACCACGGCAAGACGCTGCTTGGGCTGTATGTTGACGAGCCGCCGGCGTCGCTTTCGCCTGCTTCGCTCAGGCGGCTCGAACAGGTGCGCGACACGCACTATTTCTCTCGCTTTGGCATTTTGGACAAGGATCCGGCGACTGGTATGGTCGCGCTGCGCGATACGCGCACCGACCGTCGTTTTGATGTCTACGACCCACATATCGTGCAAAAAGAGCACTGGCGCGATGGTGCGATTGCGGTGCGCATCGCGTGCGTTGACGATATTTTGCTGACGGCGGGGCAGCTCTACCTCTACGACATTGCGCATCTGAGCGATACGGCGGTCGACGGGCCCGGCGCCGTTCATCCGGAAGACCTGGAAGATGGCTTCGATACCTCGTGTATCAGCTTCTTTCTGAGGCTGGTCCGCGACGTCATGGGTGCCCGGGGACGGTATGTGAAGTCGCTCAACATCTACGAACAGGAATGGGAGTAGGGGATGGGCAGTCGCAGTGTCGCCGCCTGTCTATTTGTCTCGGTCTGTAACGTCTAGGGACAAAAAACCGGTCTAACTGTTACAGATCGAGACGAATGCCTGGGCGCCGCTGGTTTGTCTAAATATGTAACGTTTAGGGGCCTGGAGAGCGTCTACCTGTTACAGATCGAGACGTTTGGAACCTGTCGGGGTGGATGTCTCAATCTGTAACATCTACAGGCCAAAACTCGACCTAACTGTTACAGATTGAGACCAAGGTTGGATGCGGTGCCGAAAGATCTCGATCTGTAACAACTAGAGGCTCAAAGACTGTCTTCCTGTTACAGATCAAGACATTTGTCGGCGGCGGTAACAGCGGCGATGGCCCATTTCTCCGATGTGGTGGTGATGGAAGTGTCTAATACCGTTTTTAAACACAAGCATGCAACGCGTAACACCTTGGCGCGGAATAGGATGCTTGCCAGGCTCACGGAGGCGGCTGAACAAGGCGTGCCGCTTGTGACGCACGACAATGCCGAGCTCATGTGGCTGCGGCGCCATGTGGGCACAGACGATATTGCGGAGCCCGAATCGCACCTTTTCTGTTTTCAGCATGAATGGGATGCGTTGACGCCGCCGGAGCGGGCGCGGTGGACCATCAAGGGGCTTGCCGAGTTTCACCCCGATTGGGCGTTTTGGGGATATGATGCCGCGCTGATATGGGGTCTGGAGGTGCCGAATGATCTGCTTGGGCCGCGTTACTTGGTCAAAACGGGTTGTTCGGTGGCATTGAGTATGGGGTGTAGACTGCTGCGTCCGCAGGCGGCGGGTGCACTTGAACAAGTCGATGGCGTGCGGGTGACGTCGTTTTGGCGCACGGTGGAGGATTGTCTGCTGCGTGCGCCGTTTTCGTATGGTCTGGCGATCGCCGATTCTGCATTGCGGGCGAAGGGCATGTCGCGCGACGACCTCTGCGAACGGCTCCAGGCCGATTGCGAGGGCAGGCGAGGGTATCGCAGAGCTCAGGTGATTGCGTCGCATGCGGACGGCCTGTCCGAAAACGGTGGCGAGTCTCGGTTCCGAGCGTTCTTTATTGCATACGGTTTTCCGGTGCCAGAGTTGCAGGTGGAGTTTCGCGATCCGCTCGATTCGAGTCAGGTGTTTCGCGTTGATTATTTCTGGAGGCTCGAGGACGGGACATGTGTCATCGGCGAGCTCGACGGAAAGGGGAAGTATACCTTGCAGAACGGCGAGGGTCGGGAGTCGGTCGACCCGTTCGTGGCAGAGCGTCAGCGGGAATCTCATCTGACAATGCTCGGGCACAAGGTGCTTCGGTTCACGTTTAACGAACTCAAAGATCCGGTGAAGCTGGTCGAGAAAATGAGGCTGGCGGGTATTCCACAGCGGGCCGATTTGGCTGAGGAATGGAAGCGTCAGTGGTATGGGCGCTGAGGGGTACGACTAACGCGGATGTGGTTGTTCCGGGCGAGTTCGTCTCGATCTGTAACAACAAGGGGCCGTTTGGCCTCGCAACTGTTACAGATCGAGACAGAAGGTTGGCTGCCGCTAAAAGATCTCAATCTGTAACGTCTAGAGGCCGAAAACCTGTCTACTTGTTACAGATTTAGACGTTTGACGATGGGGCTGGAGAAAGTCTCGATCTGTAACATCTAACGGCCAAAAATCGGTCTAACTGTTACAGATTGAGACAAAGGCTGGAGGCACGACCGAAAATCTCGATCTGTAACATTTGGAAGGTTAAAGACGGTCTACCTGTTACGGATCGAGACATTTTGCTGGTGTCGCCGCGCTGGGTCTGCAACGCGTTTCGCTTCCCAGGTCCCTCTCGTCCCTCCGTTAACCGATATGTTTGACTTTAGTTCGCTGCATTGGGTGATAATGGACAAATGTTCAAGTTAATCGTGAGGGAGGAGCTCGATATGGCGTCTGCCGATCGTTCCACGTTGTTTATCAATGCGACCGTCCTGGATGGTTCGGAACATATGGAGCCGCAGCCCGATATGGCCGTGGTCGTTGAGCGTGGTCTCATCACGTGGATGGGGCCGAGTGCCGTGGCGCAGGCGCCTGCAGGTGCCGAGGTCATCGACCTGGCAGGGGCGTATCTCATGCCGGGTCTCATCAATATGCATGTGCATCTGTGCGGTTCGGGTAAGCCGGTTTCGGCGGGCGATGCGGGCGCGCTGATGAAAAAGCTCGATAATCCAGTGGGGCGCGCCATCGTGCGCCATATCCTCAAGGACAGCGCCCAGCAGCAGCTGGCAAGCGGCGTGACCACGGTGCGCGGTGCGGGCGACCCGCTGTTTGCCGATCTTGCCGTGCGCGATGCTATCGATGCCGGCAAGTACCAAGGTCCTCGCCTGGTGGCGCCGGGAACGGGTGTCACAGTGCCGGGCGGCCATGGTGCGGGCTTGTTCGCCCAGGTGGCCAACAGTCCCGCCGAGGCAGCCGAACAGGTGCGCGACCTGTATGCGCGCGGTGCCGACGTCATTAAGCTGTTCGTGACGGGCGGCGTGTTCGATGCGACTGAGGTGGGCGAGCCGGGCGTGCTGCGCATGCCGGTGGAGGTCGCCGCGGCGGCGTGCAAGGCGGCGCACGAGGTTGGCCTTCCGGTCATGGCCCATGTCGAGAGCACCGAAGGCGTGAAGGCCGCGCTTGAGGCCGGAGTTGACACGATTGAGCACGGCGCTCCGTTGACGCCCGAGATCCTGGAACTGTACCGCGGCGCCGCGGGCACGCAGCTTGAGGGGCGTGCGCCCAGCGTGACCTGCACCATCAGCCCGGCGCTGCCGTTTGTATTGCTCGACCCGGAAAAGACCCATTCGACCGATACGCAAAAGAAGAACGGCGACATCGTGTGCTCGGGCATTATCGAGAGCGCTCGTGCGGCGCTGGAAGCCGGTATCAAGGTAGGCCTGGGCACGGATTCGAGCTGTCCGTTCGTGACCCAGTACGACATGTGGCGCGAGGTGGCCTATTTTGCCAAGTACGTGGGTGTGAGCAACGCCTTCGCGCTGCATACGGCCACGCAGGTCAATGCCGAGCTGCTGGGGCTGGGCGGCGAGACCGGCACAATCGAGTGCGGTAAGGCCGCTGATATCCTGGTGACGCGCGAGAACCCGCTCGATGATCTGTGCGCTCTGCGTGAGCCGATGCACGTGATGTGTCGCGGTGATCTGGTGCGCAAGCTCAAGGTGAAGCGTATCCCCGAGGTTGATAACGAGCTCGACACGATTATGGACATGCCTGCCGAGGCGTTGGCCGAGGAGCTTGCCCGCGACGGCGTGGCGTAGGTGTGACAAAGGGGCGGCTCCGTTGCCGCATGCAAAAGCCGAGGTCTCAACACGAGGCCTCGGCTTTTTTATCGAACAAATACTTAGGATTTGGGACAAACAAGCCTAATTAATTTGTCCCGCGTGCGGGCGCTACGAGCGCGTTTCCATCTTGGCATGGCACTTGGGGCAGGTGACGCGGATCTTGCCCTTGCCCTTGGGAACGGAGAGCATCTGGCCGCAGTTGGGGCACTTGAGGTATGCCGTAGTCTTGCGACCCTTCCACATCTTCTTGGCCGTGCGCTTGGCACGCTCAAAGTCTTCCTTACTGGTGCCGGCCGCGCGTGAGGTGCTGGCCGCTGCGGCCCCGCCGCCCAAGCTGGCGACGAACTTGCCCAAGCCGGGGACCTTAGCCGAGCCGGCGACAAAGGCGTCGTTCTCCTTGCGACGTGCATCGATATTTTTGGACAGGCCGCGCAGCACGCCAATCACGATAACGGCGATGGCGATCCAGCTGAGCCACTGGATGCGGGCTATCGATCCGATCATCGCGATGACGATGCCGGCAAAACCCATCACGATGGTGAGCTCGTCGGCGCCATTGCGTCCTTTCATAAAGTCATTCATGCAAATTGCCTTTCGTTCGATATGCTGCACGCCTTTATACCCGATTTAGAGCAAGGGGGACAGGTAAATCTGCACCAAGGTGGCGCAAACATTCCTGTCCCCGGAACACCAAGACGGTGCAAAGTAGTCTGTCCCCAATGCCCCAATTACTTGGAGAGCTTGTCGACGACGCGTTCGATCTCGGCGAGCTTGGCGGCTTTGAGGTCTTCGTCGCCCGATTCGATTGCCGAAGTCACGCAGCCCTCGATATGCGCCTTGAGCACGTCGGCATTAATGCGCGCGAGGAGTGCCTGTGTGGCCATGAGCTGCGTGGAAATATCGACGCAATAGCGGTCCTCCTCGACCATCCGCAAGATGCCGTCGATCTGGCCGCGTGCCGTCTTGAGCATGCGGGTCACCGATTTATGGTCTGCCATCATGGCGGTCCTCGTTTCTGGTCAATCCTTCAAATACCTCGCCCTCAGTTGCGGTGAAATAGCTCTTGCTTGCAGGCTTGAAGCGCTAAAACAGGAACTATTTCACCGCAACTTCTGAGGATTGAGTAGGCAGCGCCTGCTACGCGGCGGTCACCGAAAGTGCGTGGAACTTCTCGCCCGCGGCCTCGACGGCGGCGGCGAGCTGCTCGGCGGTCACGGTGTCGGCGCACTTCACCTGGACGGTCTGGGTCTCGTGATCGGCGTCGGCGTCGGTCACGCCGACCACGTTGAGCAGTGCCGTCTCGACAGTGGCGTCGCAGTGGCCGCACATGAGGCCGGAAGTCTTGATTGTGTAACGCATGGGTATCCCTCTCTGTTGTGTCGGCTTTCCCAGCCACCCGACCTTGACCTTCAAGCCGTCGCTCGCGTACCAAAGTACGCGTCGCTCCTCTTTCAGGTCAATCTCGGGCACCTGGAAAACCCGTTCTAAATGGACTTAATGGTGAGCCTATTTTGCCACTTTAGGCTTAAAGGATTTTAGGCGCAGCGCATTGCTTACGACGCAGACGCTCGACAGGCTCATGGCCGCGGCGCCAAACATCGGCGAGAGCTGCCATCCGGTGAGCGGGAAGAACACGCCCGCGGCGAGCGGAATGCCGATGCCGTTGTAGAACAGTGCCCAGAACAGGTCCTGCTTGATGTTGCGGATCGTCGCGCGCGACAGCTCGATGGCGCGGGCGACGTCCATGAGGTCGCTGCGCATGAGCACCACATCTGCCCCTTCTTTGGCGATGTCGGCGCCGGTGCCGATCGCAAGGCCCACGTCGGCGCGCGCCAGGGCGGGGGAGTCGTTGATGCCGTCGCCCACCATGGCGACCTTGCTGCCCGCATCCTGCAGCTCGCGTACGTGGCGCTCCTTGTCGGTGGGGAGGACGTCGGCGATGACCTGCTTGCTGTTCAGTCCCACGCGGCGGGCGATTGCTTCGGCCGTCACGCGGTTGTCGCCGGTGAGCATGCGCACGTCGACGCCGAGCGAACGCAGCGCGGCGATGGCCTCGGCGCTCGTCTCTTTGACCTCGTCGGCCACGGCGATGGTGCCGACGAGCTCGCCGTTCTTGGCAAAGAACAGTGACGTCTTGCCTTCGGCGGCGAACTGTTCGGCAAGGCCGGCGGGCACCTTCGCGCCCAGCTCGTCCATCAGGCGTACGTTGCCGGCTGCAATGACGTTTTGCCCCTCGCGCGCCGTAACGCCACGACCGGGCACGGCGGCGAAGTCCTCAACCATGCGCGCGACAATTCCGCGCGCCTCGCACTCGGCCATAATCGCCTCGGCCAGCGGGTGCTCGCTTGAGTGCTCCAACGCGGCGGCCAGCTTGAGCAGCGCCTTTTCGCTCATGGCGGGCGAACCGTCGGCGCGCGTGGCTACCACGATATCGGTCACGGCCGGCTTACCGCGGGTGACCGTGCCCGTCTTATCGAGCACCACCGTGCCCACGCTGCGCAGATTTTCCAGCGCTTCGGCGCTCTTGAACAGAATGCCCATCTCGGCGCCCTTGCCGGTGCCTACCATAATGGCGACGGGTGTGGCCAGGCCCAACGCGCACGGACAACTGATCACCAGTACGGCCACGGCGGAGGTGAGTGCCTCGTTTATGCTGCCGGTCAGTGCCATCCACACCGCAAAGGTCACGGCCGAGATCACGAACACCACGGGCACGAACACGCCGGCGACCTTGTCGGCCATGCGGGCGATGGGCGCCTTGGTGGCGTTGGCGTCCTCGACGAGTTTGATGATCTTGGCGAGCGACGTGTCGGCGCCCACGCGTGTGGCACGGAAGGTAAACGACCCGGTACGGTTGACGGTGGCGGCGTTGACGGTGTCGCCGGCGGTCTTTTCTGCGGGGATGGACTCGCCGGTGAGCGCACTCTCGTCCACGGCCGAGCTGCCCTCGAGCACCACGCCATCGACGGGGATGGACTCGCCGGGGCGCACGCGCAGGACCTGGCCGGGAAGGATGCTGTCGACGTCGACGGTGGTCTCGCTGTCGTCCTCTGCCACGACGGTCGCGGTCTTGGGCGCCAGGTCAATCAGTGCCTCGATGGCGCCGCCAGTTTTGGACTTGCTGCGCGTCTCAAGGTATTTGCCCACGGTGACCAGAGACAGGATCGTGCCGGCGCTCTCAAAATAGAGGTTGTCCATGCTCGTCATCATTGCCTCGTGCACCTGACCCGCGGCTAATTGGTCGGCCATGATGAACATGGCGTAGAGCGACCAGGCGATGGAGGCGGTAGCGCCCACGGCAATAAGGGCGTCCATGGTGGGCGCGCCGTGTGCGAGCGATTTAAACCCGTTGATAAAGTAGGCGTCGTTGACATAGACGATGGGGATGAGCAGGACGAGCTCGGTGAGGGCGAGCGTCATGCTGTGGGTATGGTCGGTGAAGACGCCAGGCAGCGGCCAACCAAGCATGTGCCCCATGCCTATGTAGAACAGTGGGATAAGGAATGCGATCGAGACGATGAGGCGGGTGCGCATGGCAGAGGCGGCGGCCTCCAATTTTTTGGTGGGCGACTCCATGTGGGCGGCGCCGGACCTGGCTTGCGTGCTGCCGTTTGAGCCGGCGGCACCGGTGCCCGCATCGACGGGTGAGGCCGAGTAGCCCGCGCGGTCGACGGCGGTGCAGATATCGTCGGGGGAGACCTGCGCGGGGTCGTAGTCGACCATCATGGAACCGGCGAGTAGGTTGACCGCGACGTTCTCGACGCCGTCGAGCTTGCTCACAGCACGGTCCACGTGCGCCTGGCAGGCGGCGCATGTCATGCCGCCCACGTCGAACTTATCTTGAGCCATGGCTTCTCCTTTCCGTGATTCGGTGTTGGAATTGTTAACCTGCCGATACTATACACCCATACCCCCTGGGGGTGTGTAGTACAGAAATAATATATGAGATTTCGTTACAGATGAGGATGGATGGTTGGCCGATGGACCGTCCCAACCAACCATCTCAATCTGTAACATCTAGCAGGGAAAATGATCTCTAACTGTTACAGATTGAGACAATTGGCCCAGACTCGCCTCGTCCGCCTCGTCATCTGTGGTTTACGTGGGGGCATACGGAGTACGGGTATACTAACCGGCGGCGAATCTGCTCCATCGCTTAGAGCTGCTGCGTCTGGACGGCGCGTGATAGGGCTGCCAAAGCGATCGCCAGCGTGCTGAGCAACGTCCTCTCTGTGCGCACCCGTTTTTGTATGTATTAGCGCACTACCAAGCACGCCTGCGCGGCCGCATGCCGCGCCCATTGCGCGTGCAGATAAGGAACAACAACATATGCGTAATTCTGTATCCGACGTCACCGACGCCGAGATTCTAGACGAGACCCACGAGGCCATGACCCAAGCTGCCTTCGATGCCGCCGATGAGGCCAGTGCCGCCCAGGCCGTCGAGTCCGCTACCGAGAGCCTGCCCGCCTTTGACGAACTGGGACTTTCGGACGAGATACTTCGTGCCATCGAGAACCTGGGCTACACGGCGCCGACGCCCGTGCAGGCCGGCTCGATTCCTGTGGTGCTCGAAGGCCGCGACTTGCTTGCCGCCGCCCAGACCGGCACCGGCAAGACGGCCGCTTTTTTGCTGCCGACCATGAACAATCTGGAGCACATCGCTCCTCCCAAACCCGTGCGCGAGCGCGGTGGCCGCAACCGTCGTCGCGGTGCTAAGAAGCCCGAGGGCAACGGCCGCGGCCCCGTGATGCTCGTCATCACCCCTACGCGCGAGCTTGCCCAGCAAATCGACGAGGTCGCGAGCAAGATCGCCGACGTCACCGGCCATGTTGCCGTGACCGTCGTGGGCGGCGTGAGCTACAAGCCGCAAACCGCTGCTCTCAAGTACGGCTGCGACATCCTGGTCGCCACGTCGGGCCGTCTGGTCGATCTGATCGAGCAGGGCGCCTGCCACCTGGACGAGGTCAAGGTCCTGGTGCTCGACGAGGCCGATCGCATGCTCGACATGGGCTTTTTGCCCGCCGTCCGCCGCATTGTGCGCGAGACGCCGGCAGAGCGCCAGACACTGCTGTTCTCGGCGACCCTCGACGAGGAGGCCGTGGGCGAGATCACCGATCTGGTGAGCGACCCGGCCCGCGTGGAGATCGCGCCCGCCACGTCGACTGCCGACACCGTCGATCAGTTTGTGTTCCCGGTGTCCATCGAGGCCAAGAACAACCTGCTGCCCGAGTTCCTCAAAAAGGAAGGCCCGGAGCGCACTATCGTCTTTATGCGCACCAAGCACCGCGCCGACAGCTGCTGCCGTCGTCTGGAGCGCAAGGGCATCAAGGCCGCCGCGATTCACGGCAACCGCAGCCAGGCCCAGCGCGAGCGTGCCCTTTCGGCCTTCCGCGACGGTACCGTCGACGTGCTGGTGGCAACCGACGTGCTTGCCCGCGGCATCGACATCAGCGACGTGCGCTACGTCGTGAACTTTGACGTGCCGTCCGAGCCGACCGACTACATCCACCGTATTGGCCGTACGGGTCGCGCCGGCGAGCTGGGCTGGGCCATTACGTTTGTGACCGAGCAGGACGTGGACGAGTTCTACGAGATCGAGAAGCTCATGGACAAGACCGCCGACATCTACGAGGCCGGCGATCTGCATGTGGGTCCTAACCCGCCCGCGGTTGATCCCGAACGTGACCCTGCAGCCTTTAAGGTGAAGAAGAAGACCAAGCGCGGCAAGTCCAAGAGCAAGAAGAAGCTTGAGCAGGCACGTCGTGACGGCAAGCGTAACGGCGATGACTACGGCGATGTGGCCGGTCGTTCCAACCGCGGTCGCGACGAGCGTCGCGGCGACGGCGAGCGCCCGAGCCGTCCCAAGCGCGGTGGCAAGACCCGCGTGCGCGAGGGCGTTCAGGCTCGCGTGGACGAGGCCGTGGAGAGCGTGGCCCGCGAGATGGCTGCCGAGGAGCGCGGCGGTGCTGGTGCCGTTGAGCAGGGCCCGCGCGGCAACCGTGCCGAGCGTCGTGCCAAGCAGTTCCAGGGCGAGGCGCATCGCCGTCGCCGCGAGGACGAGGACCGCGGTGGTCGTCGCCGTGTTGAGCGCGAGGACGAGGGCCGTGGCTCGCGTGGCGGCAAGCGTGTCTCGGGCGATCGTCGTCGTTCCGGTCGCAATGACGAGCGCGGTGGCCGTGACGAGCGTCGCGGCGGCGAGGGTCGCGGTGAGCGTGGCGCCCGCAGCGGTGAGTCCCGTGGCGGCAAGCGCTTTGAAGAGCGCGGTGGCCGCGGTGGCGAGCGTCGCGAGGGCGCTCGCGCTAATGGCACCCGCAGCGGCGCCGGGCGTTCTGGTGAATCGCGCGATCGTCGTGATCCGCGTGCCAGCCGCGATCGCCGCGATGATTGGCGCAACTACGACGATACCCGCGAAGAGCGTCGCGGCGGCTACCGTGGTGGTCGCGGCGGCAACCAGGCCGGCTCCCGTGGCGGCCGCGCCGGCGGCCGCGATAACCGTGGCAGCTATGGCAACGGCCGTGGCGGCAAGCGCGGCGGCAGCTCCCGTCGCCCCGGTGACGGCGGCGGCAAGCGCAAGTAACATACGCGTCGCGCGGTAAGGCGAGATGAGTTTGGGTCCCGAGCAGACGATGCTCGGGGCCCTTTTTGGTGCAAAGAGGTCAGGTTAATCTGCACCAACGTCTTGAAGTTGCGGTGGAATACGGACTGTTTTGGCCTTTTGAGCGGCTTTTCAGTCCCTATTTCACCGCAACTCACGATTGGTGCAAACAAACCTGTCCACGATGCACCAGAGTGAGGAGTGTCCCCAAGTGCCGCATTGTGGGTAACGCGTTTTATCAAATATGGCATTTATCTGCGGTAATGTTCTATTTCACCGCTGAGGACGACGTTTCATACCGCCTGCCGAACCGTGTTGCTGCCAAACAACTATATAGGTCAGTGTGTTGCGTGTAGCAATTTCGCCCGGCCTCGCCTCCGGGCTGCCATGTGAGAGGGGATCTTATGGCTCGACTGCATGTAATGGAACGCAGCCACGCTCAGGCCGTCATGGACGACCTGCACGATGCGCTCGGACGTCGTCTGGCGGTGAGTTCGCTCGCTCCGTGTCCCGTTGAGTTTACGGCAGCGCTCGTCAACCTGTGCTCCACCCAGAGCTGCGGCAAGTGCACGCCCTGCCGCGTGGGCCTGAGCGCGCTGAGCGACCTGCTCGCCGATGTGCTCGAAGGGCGCGCCGATGAGTCCACGCTCAACCTTATTGAGCGCACGGCCCGCACCATCTACCTTTCGAGCGACTGCGCCATCGGCTACGAGGCCGGCGCCATGGCGCTCACGGCCATTCGCGGCTTCCGCGACGACTTTGAGCACCACATCCGTGAGCACTCCTGCGGCTTTGACCGCGAGGCCCGTGTCCCGTGCGTCTCAGGCTGCCCGGCGCACGTCGACATTCCCGGGTACATTTCGCTCGTTGAGGCCGGCCGCTATGCCGATGCCGTCAAGGTCATCCGCAAGAACAATCCGCTTCCGCTCGTCTGCGGCCTGGTGTGCGAGCATCCCTGCGAGATGCACTGTCGCCGTGGCATGGTCGACGACCCCATGAACATCCTTGCCCTCAAGCGGTTTGCCGTTGAGCATAGCGACCTCAACGACCACAAGCCACATGTAGTGGACAACACTGGTAAGCGCGTCGCCGTGATCGGCGGCGGCCCGGCCGGTCTTTCTTGCGCCTACTACCTGGCCGTGATGGGCCACAAGGTGACCATTTTTGAGCAGCGCCACCACCTGGGTGGCATGCTGCGCTACGGAATCCCCAGCTATCGTCTGCCACGCGAGCGCCTGCAGGCCGAGATCGACTGGATCATGAGCGCCGGCATCGATGTGGAACTCGACAACTCCGTGAACGGCGAGGAGCTCGCCCGTCTACGCGACGAGTTCGATGCCGTCTACCTAGCCATCGGTGCCCACAGCGACAAGAAGCTCGGCCTTCCGGGCGAAGAGGCGCCCGGCGTTGAGTCGGCCGTCAAGATGCTGCGTGCCATCGGTGATGACGCGCTGCCCGACCTAAGCGGCCAGCGCGTGTGCGTCATCGGCGGCGGCAACGTTGCCATGGACGTGGCACGCTCTGCCGTGCGCTGCGGTGCCGAAAAGGTAAGCATCGTCTACCGCCGTCGCATCTGCGATATGACGGCCCAGGATGCCGAGATCGCCGGTGCCCAGGCCGAGGGCTGCGAAGTGCTGGAGTTGACAGCCCCGCTCGCCATCGAGACGGGCGAGGACGGTCGCGTGAACGGCCTGCGCGTGCAGCCGCAGATTATCGGCGAGCCCCGCCGCGGTCGTCCGGCTCCGCGTGCCGCCGCCACGCCCGAGCACGTCATCCCCTGCGAGCGCGTGTTCGTCGCCATTGGCCAGGACATCGATTCCAAGCCGTTTGAGGAGATGGGCATTGCCTGCAAGTGGGGCTGCGTCGTCACCGATTCGGATGGCGCCGTGCCCAACTTCGATGGCCTCTTTAGCGGCGGCGACTGCCAGACCGGCCCCGCTACCGTCATCCGCGCCATCAATGCCGGCCGCGTGGCTTCGGCAAACATCGACCGCTATCTGGGCTTCGACCACAAGATCAAGCTCGACGTGGAGCTGCCGACCGTCCAGTTTAAGGGCAAGCACGAGTGCGGCCGCTGCGAGCTGGGCGAGCGCGAGGCCGGCGAGCGCATTCACGATTGGAATCTAGTCGAGCAGGGTCTCACCGAGCAGGAGGCGCGCCAGGAGGCGAGCCGCTGCCTGCGCTGCGACCACTTTGGCTTTGGCGCGTTCCGCGGAGGGAGGAACCTGGAATGGTAGAGCCCAACAAAACCACCGTCAGCGACAACACCGAAAACGGAGCGCACAATATGGTCAAGCTCACTATCGATAATTGCGAGGTCGTGGTTCCCGAGCACACCACGATCCTGGACGCAGCCAAGTCCGTCGGCATTCAGATTCCTACCCTGTGCTACCTGCGCGATCTAAACGAGATCGGCGGTTGCCGCGTGTGCGTGGTCGAGGTTGAGGGCTGCGACCAGCTGGTTGCCGCCTGCAACAACTACGTGCTCGACGGCATGGTGGTCCACACCAACAGCCCCAAGGCGCGCGAAGCCCGTCGCACCAACGTGCAGCTGCTGCTGTCCCAGCACGATTCGCAGTGCACGAGCTGCGTGCGCAGCGGCAACTGCAACCTGCAGACCATCGCCAATGACCTGGGCATTTTCTATCTGCCGTATCAAAGGCATTTGACGGGCGAGGGCTGGGATTTCGATTTTCCCATCATCCGCGAAAACGACAAGTGCATCAAATGCATGCGCTGCATTAAGGTGTGCGAGAGCGTACAGGGCCTAGGGATCTGGGACCTGACCAACCGCGCCACGCATACCGCCGTGGGTACCCGCGGGCGCGTGCCAATCGGCAAGACCGATTGCGTCGCGTGCGGCCAGTGCATTACGCATTGTCCGACGGGCGCACTGCGCGAGCGCGACGATACCGAGACCGTGTTCGATGCTCTCGCCGATCCCGACAAGATCGTGCTGGTGCAGATTGCGCCGGCCGTGCGCAGCGCTTGGGGCGAGGAGCTCGGCATTCCGCGCGAGGCGGCCACCGTCGAGCGCCTGGCGTGTGCGCTGCGTCGCGTGGGCTTTGAGTACGTGTTCGATACCGATTTCTCGGCCGACCTCACCATTATGGAGGAGGGCTCCGAGCTGCTCGAGCGCCTGGGCGCCGCCGCCAAGGGCGAGGGTGACAGCCGCGGCTTGCCCATGTTTACGAGCTGCTGCCCGGGTTGGGTGCGCTTTGTGAAGGCCCGCTATCCGGAGTTTGTCGACAGCCTGTCTACGTCCAAGTCGCCGCAGCAGATGTTCGGCGCCATCGCCAAGACCTACTATGCCAAAGTGCTGGGCGTGGAGCCCGAGCGTCTGTTTGTGGTGTCCGTGATGCCGTGCACGGCCAAGAAGGCCGAGTGCGCGCTGTCGAGCATGGTGGGCGAGGACGGCACGCCCGATGTGGACGTTGCGCTGACGGTGCGCGAGATGGTGCGCATGATCCGCGCGAGCCACGTGAGCGTGGATACGCTGGTTGAGGAGCCGCTCGATACGCCGCTGGGCTTTGGCACGGGCGCGGGTGTGATCTTTGGCGCCACGGGCGGCGTGATGGAGGCCGCCGTGCGCTCGGCCTATTACCTGGTGACGGGCAAGAACCCCGACGCCGACTTCTTTACCGATGTGCGCGGCCTGGACGGCTGGAAGGAAGCCGTCGCCGATATCGATGGTACCAAGGCGCGCGTCGCCGTGGCGCACGGGCTGGGCAACGCCGCCCGTCTGCTCGACGCGATTCGCGACGGCCGCGTGAGCTATGACTTCGTTGAGGTCATGGCGTGCCCGGGCGGCTGCGTCGGTGGCGGCGGCCAGCCCATCCACGACGGCTGTGAGCTGGCAGCCGAGCGTGGCCAGGTGCTCTGGGGCCTCGATGCGAAGGCGGACATTCGCTTCTCGCACGAGAATCCCGATGTCCAGGCGTGCTATCGCGAGTTCTTGGGCGAGCCGCTCTCGCCGCTGGCCGAGGAGCTGCTGCATACCGACCATCACGCCTGGTCGATGCCCAATGAGGGGGCGTGCTAGCGATGCGCGCTTTTGATGTTGAGATGTCGCGCCGGGGGTTTGCCTCGGTGCTCGCCGCGGGCGCCCTGTCGCTTGCGCTCGCGGGCTGTGGCGGCGGGGCTGCCGGTGCCGGGTCCGCCGCGGGCTCGGCTGCCGGGTCTGCTGCGGGCAGTTCTGCTGTCGAGCCGGTCGAGGTGCACGTCGCCTCGCTCAAGGGGCCGACGTCGATTGGCCTGGTGCAGTTTATGGACCAGGCGGACGAGGGCGCCACGGATAACGAGTTCTACTTTGCGATCAACACTGCCGCCGACGAGATCGTGCCCAAGGTCATTCAGGGAGATGTCGACATTGCCCTGGTGCCCGCCAACGTGGCGAGCGTTCTCTACAACAAGACCGAAGGCGCGGTGCAGGTCATCGACATCAACACGCTGGGCGTGCTGAACGTGGTGACGGGCGACGCGAGTGTGGCCTCGTTTGGCGATTTGGCGGGCCATACCGTCTATATGACGGGCAAGGGCACCACGCCGGAGTACGTCATGAACTACCTGCTGGAGCGCGCGGGCCTGACCGACCAGGTGGCGCTCGAGTTTAAGAGCGAGCCCACCGAGGTGCTGTCGGCTCTGTTTGCCGACCCGTCCGCCGTGGGCGTGCTGCCGGAGCCGTTCAAGACCGCTGCCATCGCCAAGAGCGAGGGCAAGCTGTCGGCACCGGTAAATCTGACCGATGTGTGGGATGAGCTGGCAGGAGACACGGGCTCGCGCCTGCTGACGGGTGTGACCGTGGTGCGCCGTGCCTTTGCCGAGGAGCATCCCGAGGCCGTGGCGGAATTCTTGCGCTGCCATGAGGCGAGCGTTGAGGCCGTGAACGCGGCGCCGGCGGACTGGGCTCAGGCCGTGGTCGATGCAGGCATCGTGGATAACGCCACGATTGCCGAAAAGGCGATTCCCGGGTGCATGCTCGTGTGCCAGACGGGGAAGGATATGAAGGCCGCGCTCGGTGGGTACCTGCAGGTGCTGGCCGATGCGGACCCGAGCGCCGTGGGCGGCAAGCTCCCGGCTAACGATTTCTACTACATGGAGTAGCCCGTGCGTGCGTTTGCTCGACAAATGATAGAGCGTATGAAGGCGGTGGCGGCAGCAGGTGCCGTTGCCGCCTTTTGGCTTGCCGTGTGGGCTTTCGCGGCGGCGCTGGTGGCACAGCCGCTGATTTTGCCGGGTCCGGGTGCTGTTGTGGTGGCGTTGCTGCGGCTGGTGTGCGATGCCAGCACATGGACGATTCTGGTGGGCTCGGGTTTGCGAATTTTGGGCGGGCTGGCACTTGCCGCGGTGTGCGGCGGCGTGCTGGCGGGAGTCTCGGTGCGGTCGCGGACGTTTGCCCGTCTGGTGGCGCCGGCGCTTTCGTTTGTAAAGGCGACGCCGGTTGCCTGCGTGGTGGTTCTGCTGCTCATTTGGCTGGGGTCGGCGCGCGTGAGCATTGCAGCGGTCTTTTTGATGGCACTGCCGGGCGTGTATTTTTCGCTGGTCGAGGGTTTGGCACAAGTGGATAAGCCGCTGGAGCAGATGTTTCGTCTGCATGGTGTGCGGGGTTGGCGACTGTTCTTCGCCCATACCTGGCGCGAAGTCCTGCCGTTTGTGCTTTCGTGCGCCCGCGCCGTGATCGGCATGAGCTGGAAGGCCGGCGTGGCGGCGGAGTTGATTGGCATGGCGGCTGGTACCGTGGGCGAGCGCATCTATCAGGCGAAGCTGCTCATTGAGACGGCTGACCTGCTGGCGTGGACCGTGTTGGTCGTGGCGGCATCGTGGGCATGCGAGCGCGTGCTGATGTGGCTGCTGCGGGCTTCGGGTTCCGTGGCATGGCGTGTTGCCGTGCGGACGCATGGACATGGACTGCGCGGGCGTGCGGGGGCCGCGAGCGATGGCGCTTCGGCGGAGCTTGCGCTTGCCGTGGGCGATCGCGCGCCCTGGGCGCCGGCGCTGGACGGTCTGGTGCTTCGTGTGCCCACCGGCGGGCGTACCTGCGTGATGGGCGCCTCGGGGGTGGGCAAGTCGACGTTGCTCGCGCTAGCGGCGGGGGAGTGCGCACCGTGCTCGATGGTGTTTCAGGATGTGCGCCTGGTAGAGGACGCTTCTGCTCTGGATAACGCGCTGGTGTGCGCCGACGCGCGCGTGGACGCCTCGAGTGCCGCAGCCCTGTTGCGCCTGCTGGTGCCGGGGGTCGATGTACATGCTCGTGTGGCCGAGCTCTCGGGCGGGCAGCGCCGTCGCGTCGAGATTGCCCGAGCCCTGCTGTGCCCAGGCGACGCGGTGATTCTGGACGAGCCCTTTACCGGTCTAGATACCGCTGCGCGCGACGCATGCGCCGAAGTCGTGCTCGACTTGCTCGACGGTCGCATGCTGTTGCTTGCCACGCACGATGCCGTCGACGCTCGGGCCCTCAATATCTCGGACATCATCACACTCTAAATACTTATTCAGCAACAAAATGATCCGTTTTCCTCCGTCCCCAAGGGATCAGGTGCGCTATTCTATCTGCGGGGTAATACTTAGGAATACCAAGTAATACCAACGCCGTAGAAACAAACTCCAGATGCGGGCCAATCGGGTTGCCTTCACAGCCCGTCGCCCAGCCGCGTGGCCCGCATCTATCCACACCACCGTCGTTTCAAAAAGGAAGCGCCATGGCAGAACACATGACCCCGGTTGTAGCGAAGGTCTTGCCTGAGGAAAAGGCGGCCTTCGCGGCGGCAACCCAGCTCGTAGGCACCACGCCGTCCAACGCCATCCGCATGTTCATCGCCGCCTTCAATCGCTGCGGCACCTTTCCGTTCGACATTTCGCCCAGCGGGGCCTTTGGCACTGTGCCCGATTCTCATCAATAAGTGATCCGTTTTCCTCCGTCCCCATGGGATCAGCTCTCTGCCGAGTTGTGGTAGAATTAGGGAACGGTTTTGAGGAGGTTGGCATGCTCAATGCGATGGCGTGGGCGCTTGCATGTTTTGGCGTTGTCGCTGCCGATATAGCCCTGAGCGTGGTTCTGTTTTCGGTTCTCGATGCCGTATCGGTGCTGACGGGCTATCCGATCGACAATCTCGATATCCAATGGTTCCAGGCTGCCGCTCAGACGGCGTCGTTTTTGATGGCGCTGCTGTGGTGGCGTTATCTGTGGCCCCGCTCCTTCATGGCGCGCCGGCAAGGTGAACGTCCGCTCGGCGGGGGAGCAAGTGCTGCATGGAAGCGCATCGCTTGCGTTGTCGTGATTGGCCTTGCCCTGCAGGTGGTCGTTGGCTACGTGACCGACGCCGTGCTGTCGCTGTTGCCCGACGCCGCGGCCGACTACAGCGAGCTTGTCGAGGAAACAGGTATGGGCGACACCAGCTATCTCGCCGTCCTGACTACGGTGCTCGGCGCCCCATTTTGTGAAGAGCTGCTGGTGCGCGGCATTATTTTTGAGTTTTCGCTCCGAGCGTTTAATCCGCAGTGCCGCCCACTTTGGAAGCGCCCGCGTCGTGCGAGCGCGCAAAACGGCGCCATGGTGCCCTGGGCGGCCCCAAGCACGTGGGGTATCGCCGCGGCGATTGTGCTGCAGGCGGCGGTCTTCGGCTTTATGCACATGAATTGGGTGCAGGGCTGCTACGCGGGTGCCGCCGGCCTCATCTTTGGTTGGGTGCTCGTGACGACCGGAAAGCTCCGCTACACGATCCTGCTGCACTTTGCCTTTAATGCCGGGTCGTACCTCATGGGCCTGCTGTGGTTTGTGAACACGCCGCTCGACGTAGTGATCACGGTTGCCATCGCCGGCTTTGTGCTGGTAGAGGCGATGCGGTCGCTCAAACTGACGTGCCAGACGGATCATCCCTACCAGCAAGCGTGATTCCCCTAAGGAAAACACGGCTAGGCGTGTCTGAGCGTGTTCCCCCTAGGGAAATCACGACTGGAGACAGCCCAAGCGTGTTTCCCCTAGGGAAAACACGCTTGGGCGATGAGGAGACGCCGACTGGCCAAGAGACACCGGCCGGCCCTCGCCACGCTAGTTGCGGCGTCCGCCGCCGTTGGCGCCCTGACGTCCCTGGGCCGCGCGGTTGCGTCCGGCAGTGTTCTGCGCGCGCGACATGCCACCGTGGCCCTTGCTGCCTTTGGGTCCCTTGCCGGCGGCGCCACCGTGGGCCTTGCCGCCCTTCTTGCCGGTGCCATGGCCACCGCCAGCAGACGTCTCGCCCGGACGCGGGGGCACGGGACGAATCAGGCAATGCTTGGTGTAGCCGATCAAATCGCGGCGGCCGGCCTTTTCCAGCGCCTCGCGCACCAGCTTGTAGTTCTCGGGCTTGCGATACTGGATGAGCGCGCGCTGCATGGCCTTCTCGTGCGGGTCGCGCGCCACATAGATCGGCTCCATGGTGCGCGGATCCACGCCGGTGTAGTACATGCACGTCGACATGGTGGACGGCGTGGGGTAGAAGTCCTGCACCTGTTCGGGCATGTAGCCCATGTCTCTCACGGCCTCGGCAAGGTCCACAGCTTCCTTCATGGTTGAACCGGGGTGGCTCGAGATCAGATACGGCACCACGTACTGCTTGAGTCCGTATTCGCGGTTCAAGCGTTCAAATTTACGGCAGAATGCGTCGTAGACGGCGCGGCTCGGCTTGCCCATCACAGACAGCACGGCGTCGCTCACGTGCTCGGGCGCTACGCGCAGCTGGCCCGAGACGTGATGCTCCAGCAGCTCGCGCAAAAACTCGTCCGAGGCATCGGCCATGGTGTAGTCAAAACGGATGCCGCTGCGGACGAAGACCTTCTTGACGCCCGGTAGCTGGCGCAGGTCGCGCAGCAACTGCGTGTAGCCGCTCTCGTCGACCACCATGTTCTTGCATACGCTCGGCCACAGGCAGCGCTTGTTCTTGCACACGCCGTGCTTGAGCTGCTTGTCGCAGGCAGGGCGGCTAAAGTTGGCCGTCGGCCCGCCCACGTCGTTGATGTAGCCCTTAAACTCGGGGTCGCGCGTGAGCAGCTCGGCCTCGCGCATGATCGAATCGTGGCTGCGCATCTGCAGCACGCGGCCCTGGTGGAAGGTGAGCGCGCAAAACGAGCACTCGCCAAAGCACCCGCGGTTGGAGCTAATGGAAAACTTGATCTCGGCAAAGGCCGGCACGCCGCCTGCCGCGTCGTAGTCGGGATGCCAATCGCGTGCGTAGGGGAGTTCGGCCACCTCGTCCATCTCGTCGGTGGTGAGTGTCGCCGACGGCGGGTTCTGCACCACATAGACGCTGTTGGGGTAGGGCTCTACCAGGCGATGTCCGGTGATGGGGTCCATATTCTGCTGCTGCACGTTAAAGCTGCGCGCGTAGTTGAGCTTGTCGGCGGCAAGGTCGTCCCAGCTGGGCAGCAGGTCGTAGTCGTAGACCTCGTCGAGCGAGCTGGTGCGGTAGACGATGCCGTTGATATAGGTGATCTGATCGACGGGCAGTCCCGCGTCGAGCGCGTCGGCGATATCGACGATCGCGTGCTCGCCCATGCCGTAGATGAGGATGTCGGCGCCCGAGTCGAGCAGTACCGAGCGCTTGAGCTTGTCCTGCCAGTAGTCGTAGTGGGCCAGGCGGCGCAGGCTCGCCTCGATGCCGCCGATGATGATGGGGGCGTCCTTGAACGTCTGGCGGATGAGGTTGCCGTAGACCGTGACGGCACGATTGGGGCGGTGCCCCTCCTCGCCACCGGGGGTATAGGCGTCGGTGTGGCGGCGGTGCTTGGTCACCGAATAGTGGTTGACCATGGAGTCCATGTTGCCGGCGCTGACGAGAAAGCCCAGGCGCGGCTCGCCGAGCACAGTGATGCTGGCGGGGTCAGTCCAGTCGGGTTGACAGATGATGCCCACCTTGTAGCCGTGCGCGTCGAGGACACGGCTGATGATGGCCATGCCAAAGCTGGGATGGTCCACGTAAGCATCGCCGCAGACGTAGACAAAGTCGCACTGGTCCCAGCCGCGCGCATCCATGTCGGCCCGGCTGACGGGGAGAAACTTATCGCGGCCCGGGCGCCAGGGGCGGACGGGCGCAGCCGAGGTATGCGTGGGGCGCGAATCTTGGGCCTTGCCGCCACGCTTTTGCTGCTGGCCGCGCTGGGCATGCTTGCCATGCTGGTTGTGCTGAGCGTCCTGGGGCTTTTTTGCCACGATTCCTCCCGTTGTTAGTATGCTGCACGTAATTGTAACCAGTCTTTTTGGGACGGGGCTAAAAAGACTGGTGGAGTACACGAGGAGTCGGGCGTCGGCGCCGTACCCGCCGTTTGTTTCCAGACTGTGTATCTGCGCGTTGGAGAACCCGTCTCGCGCGCACGCCATGTTGTCAATGGGTTACAGTATGAACGGCGGCTATGTCTCCGCCAACGCACGAGAGGGTCGTCAACAAGGAGGACGCACGACGATGCAGCGTGCCAAACAGATATCGGAGTCAATTGAGCTGGGCATCATCTTGGCGCTCGCCGGTGGCTTTATGGACGTTTATTCGTACATTGGGCGCGACCATGTTTTCGCCAACGCGCAGACGGGCAACATCTTGCTCGTGGGCGTGAGCATCTCGGAGGGCAACTGGGCGCTGGCGGGACGCTATTTCTTCCCCGTGGTGTCGTTTGCTGTGGGCATTATGCTTGCCGACCTGGTACACGAGCGGTTTGGCAGTGTGATTCACTGGCGTCAGGTGACGGTGTTTTTTGAAGCCGTCATCTTGCTGGGCGTGAGTTTTATTCCCGGTGGCGATTTCAACCTGCTCGCCAACTGCCTCACTTCGTTTGCCTGCGGCATGCAAGTCGAGAGCTTCCGCAAGATTCATGGACACGGCATCGCCACGACTATGTGCATCGGCAATCTGCGTAATGCCTTGCAAAACGTGGACGACTACATCATCACCCATAGGCGTGGCTTTTTGGAAAACGGCCTGCTGTACTTTGGCGTGATTTTCACCTTTGTGTTTGGCGCCGTGCTGGGCAATTGGTGCATTGAGCGCATGGGCTTGCACGCCATTGCGGTGGCGAGCGTGCTGCTGTTTGTCGCGTTTGGCATTATGTTTATCGACCGCGAGCGCGATTTGCGCTCTCGCTGGAAGCGCGCCTGCGAAGATTGGAAAGACGCCTGCCAAAAATAGCGGCAAGATGTGACAAGGGGGCAGTCCCCTTATCAGATAGATCGATAATGGGGAGGGGACGGCCATCTCGGTCGCCCCTTTTTTGTTTAATGGCCAGGCGGTGACGATACCAGTTGTTGAAACGCTTTAACACCTTTGACGTTCTCACGTGTTTTTTGTTTCAAAAGCGTTAGGATGGGACTTATAGCGCGGGGCGTAATGGATGCCCCGCACACGATGGGAGGCTATCAATGGCTAATCGTTTCGTTCTCAACACCATTTCTTATCATGGTTCCGGCGCCATCAAGGAGATCCCCGGCGAGCTCCAGCGTCGCGGCTACAAGAAGATCTTCGTCTGCTCCGATCCCGACCTGGTCAAGTTTGGCGTTACCGCTAAGGTGACCGACGAGCTCGACGCTGCCGGCATCGCTTGGAGCCTCTACTCCGAGATCAAGCCCAACCCCACTATCCAGAACGTCAAGGACGGCGTCGAGGCCTTCAAGGCCGCCGAGGCTGACGCTATCGTGACCATCGGTGGCGGCTCCTCCATGGACACCGCCAAGGCTATTGGCATCATCATCAACAACCCCGAGTTCGCCGATGTCCGCAGCCTCGAGGGCGTTGCTCCCACTAAGAACCACGCCGTGTTCACCATCGCCGTACCGACGACCGCCGGTACCGCCGCCGAGGTGACCATCAACTACGTCATCACCGACCCCGAGAAGGTCCGCAAGTTCGTGTGCGTCGACACCAACGACGCCCCCGAGGTCGCCGTCGTCGATCCCGACATGATGGCTTCTATGCCCGCCGGCCTTACCGCCTCCACTGGCATGGACGCTCTGACCCACGCCATCGAGGGCTACACCACCAAGGGCGCATGGGAACTCTCCGACATGTTCCACTTTGAGGCTATTAAGCTGATTAGCGAGAACCTGCGCGACTCTGTCGCCGAGGCCAAGTCCGGTCAGCCCGGCTCCGGCCGCGAGGGTATGGCTCTTGGCCAGTATGTCGCCGGCATGGGATTCTCCAACGTTGGCCTGGGCATCGACCACGCCATGGCTCACACCCTGTCCGCTCACTACGACACCCCGCACGGCGTCGCTTGCGCCATGCTGCTGCCGATCGCCATGGAGTTCAACAAGCCGGTTTGCGCCGAGCGCCTGGCCAAGGTTGCCGTTGCCATGGGCGTTGACACCACGGGCATGAGCACCGACGAGGCCGCCGATGCTGCCATCGCCGCCGTTAAGCAGCTTTCCGCCGACGTGAACATCCCGCACGTCTGCGAGGCCATGAAGGCTGACGAGATCGAGGTTCTGGCCAAGGACGCCATGGCCGACGCCTGCTTCCCGGGTAACCCGCGCGAGGCAACGCTCGACGACGTCATCGAGCTCTTCAAGAAGATCTGCCCGGCTGCTTAACCTGGTTCGGCGGGCCCCGCCCGTTAGCCCCAGAATCGTCCTCGGACATGTCGGAGGCCCCGCTGCGCACTACGTGCGGCGGGGCCTCCTTCTGTCCTGCGGAAAGATTCTGGGGCTAACGGGCGGGGCCCGCCGGCTCGTTGTCGTGGCGGG